>DATLLK010000157.1:0-8610 GCA_035537895.1 Planctomycetota bacterium | reverse complement strand
GCCAGGTAGAGCGGCAGCGGTCCCGTGAACTGGTTCATCGCCTCGGCCTGGATGTCGCGGGCGGGTCGCGCGTCCACCGAGTCAAAGCCCCGCCGCGCGAGCTCGTCGCAGGCCGTGCGGAGCAGGGCGCGCGCGACGCCGCGCCGGCGGTGCTCGGCCGCCACGAGGAAGCAGACGATCGACGCGACGCCCGGCTCGGCGGGCGCGAGCGCGCCGCCGGACGCCTGGAAGCGGCTCGTCGGGCCGAAGTGGACCCACCCGATCACGCGGTCCCCGTCGCAGGCGAGCAGACCGTCGACCGCGCCCGCGCGCACGAGCGCCGTCATGGCGCTCCGGTTGACGCCCGGCGTCGCGCACGCGCCTTCCCACGCGTCCTTCCCCCCTTCGAAGAGGAAGTAGCGGCAGTAGCAGGTGCCCCACTCCGGGTTGTCCGCGAACGCGGGACCGTCGAAGAAGGCGAGCCAGTCGGCCAGCCGCGCGGGTTCGAGGGCGTGGAACGAGAGGGTCACGGCGGCCTCGCATCCGACAGCCCGGGGCTACGCGTTGCGGCCCCGGTTGAGCGCCTCGTCGTCGTGGAAGCGGATCCCGTGGCCGGGGCCCCCGCGGAGCTTCACGAGCCACACGATCTGGCCGAGGTGCCAGCCGAAGTGCTCGAGCACGTGGTAGACGGCCGAGAGCGCGTCCATGCGCTCCCCCTGGAACACGTGCGTCGAGAGGAGCGCGCGCGCGTCGAGGGTCTCGATCACGTCGCACGCTGCGCGCACGGTCGCCTCAAGCCGCGCGTGGACCTCGTCCCGCGTGCCCGCATGGGCCCCGTGGAACTCCTCGGACCGCGCGCGCCGGTCCGGCTCCTTGCCGATCCCCGAGAGGATGTACTGGCGTACGTTGCCCTCGAGGTGGCGCAGGAGCTGCCCGACGCTGTTCGTGCCCTCGTGCGGGCTCCACCGGAGGTCGGCCTCCGGCAGCGAGCGCACCGCCGTCGCGAGGCGCGGGAGGTAGACCTCGCGCAGCCTCCACACGGTCACGGCAGTGAAACGGAGGGCGACGGCGTCGTCCATGCGGCCGATGCTACCCGCTCGTCGCGAAGGCCGCCGCCGCCGGGAGGTCTCTCCCGCGTCAGTGCACCCGGCCCGCGGCGACGAGGAGGGGCGGCATCGCCGTCCTCACGTCCTGCGGGCGTCGCGGAGGGCGCCGCTCGATGGGGGGGACGCGCAGGATCTCGAGGCGCCCGTCCCGGTGCTCGACCAGGGCCGTGCAGGACTCGACCCAGTCCCCGTCGTTCAGGTAGAGGACCCCATTCACGACGCGCGAGGCCGGGACGTGGACGTGACCGCACACGACGCCGTCGGCGCCGCGACGCTTCGCCCCCTCGGTCGCCCTCTTCTCGAAGTCGCCGAGCGCCGCCATCGCCGCGTTCGCCCGGTTCTTCACGAGCGCCGCGAGCGAGCGGTAGGGCCGCCCGAGGAGGGGCCGCACGGTCCGCCAGGCCCAGGGGACGTGGAGCCAGCGCAGGAAGGCGAGGAACCCGCTCGAGAGAGGGACCAGCCAGCGATGCCGCGTCACGACGGGGTCGAACGCGTCGCCGTGCACGACCCAGAGCCGTCGGCCGTCCGCCGTCACGTGCATCGCCTCGAGCGCGACCTCGACGCCTCCGAACGAGTGCCCGGCGTACGCCCGGGCGAACTCGTCGTGGTTCCCGGGCACGAAGACGACGCGCGTTCCCTTACGGGCCTTCCTGAGGACCTTCTGGACCACGTCGTTGTGCGCCTGCGGCCAGTGCCAGCCGCGCCGGAGCGCCCACCCGTCCACGACGTCGCCGACGAGGTAGAGCGTCTCCGACTCGTGGTCCTTCAGGAACGCGAGGAGGGCGTCCGCCTTGCAGTCGTGGGTCCCCAGATGCACGTCCGAGATCCAGATCGTGCGGAATCGCCGGGGTTCCACCGTGTCCGTCATGATCGGAGCATCGGCACGCCATGTGGGCAACCCGTGAAGGGTGCGCAAAGGAATGGCTCGGAATGCCGCTCCGGGGCCCGGTGGCGACGCACATTCGCCGACCCTTCGCGTAGTCCTGACCTCCCGTTCATGGCGCGGGGCGATGCAGGAGGCAGGAGGTCCTCATGACGACACGGCTTGCGCGGATGGCCCGGCGCCTCGCGCTCGGGCTGTGGCTCGGCCCGGCCCTCGCGCTGGCGACGGTCGTGGCGTTGACGCTGCCTCGCACACACCAGGCCTGACGGCATGCGTCCGGTCGGACGGGGCGCGCGGTTTCACGCCGCGCCGCCGGGAGGCGCCGTCGTCGCGCCGCGCCGCCGCCCCGCACCCCGAACCGTCGTCGGCAGGGGGGGCGTCCGGGGATACGCTCGCCGCTCCCTGTCCCGGAGACGGCGCATGTCGGAGTCGGAGTTCCACCACGCCCTCGGTTGCGGTCGTCGCGGAGCGGGCGCGGGCGCCGGCCGCCGGGAGCCGTTCGCCTTCCCCGGGACCACGCGGAAGTACTCGCGCGACCGGGTCGTGGACGTGCTCCACACCCGATTGGAGATCGAGGTCGACCCGGCGCGGCGGCGCGTCGCGGGCGTCGCGCGGCACACCGTCGCGGCGATGAACGACGGGTGCGACCGGGTCGTCTTCGACGCGCTCGAGCTCTCGATCGGGAAGGTTACCGACGGGAAGGGCCGGGAGCTCGCCAGCGGGCACGTGGACGGCGAGCTGACGGTGCACCTGAAGGAGCCGCTTGCCGCGGGCGCCGAGGCGACGATCTCGATCGCCTACCACGGCTCGCCCCGGCGCGGCCTGTGGTTCATCGGCCCCGACGAGGGCTACCCGGACAAGCCGGTGCAGGCCTGGACCCAGGGGCAGGACGAGGACGCCCGGTGCTGGTTCCCCTGCTTCGACCACCCGGTCGAGAAGGCGACGACCGAGATCGTCGTGACGGCGCCTTCGCGCTACGCGACGCTGTCCAACGGCGCGCTGGTCGGGAAGACGGCCGGCCCGGGCAAGGACGCGACGACGTGGCACTGGCGGCTGGGCACGCCGCACGCGACCTACCTCGTGACGCTCGTCGTCGGCGAGTTCGACGAGGTCACGCTGCCCGGCGACGGGGTGCCCCTGACGGCCCTCGTCCCCAAGGGGCGCGCGAAGGACGGGCTGCGGTGCCTCGGGCGCACGGGCGAGATGATGCGGGTCTTCAACGCCCGCTTCGGCGTCGACTACCCGTACGAGAAGTACGCGCAGGCGGTGGTCGCCGACTTCATCTTCGGCGGGATGGAGAACACCTCCGCCACGACCTTGACCGAGTTCGCGCTCTACGACGAGCGCGCGGGCCTCGATCACGACGCCGACGACCTCGTGGCGCACGAGCTCGCCCACCAGTGGTGGGGCGACCTGCTCACGTGCCGCGACTGGAGCCACGCCTGGTTGAACGAGGGGTTCGCGACGTGGTCGGAGGAGATCTTCCGCGAGCATCACCTCGGGGCCGACGAGGCCACGATGCACGTGCTGCAGGCGGCCAAGCGCTACCTCGCCGAGGACGGCGGCGAGTACCGCCGCCCGATCGTGTGCAAGGAGTACGACGAGCCGATCGACGTCTTCGACCGCCACCTCTACGAGAAGGGCGGCTGGGTCCTGCGCATGCTGCGGGCCGAGCTCGGCGAGGAGCCGTTCTGGCGGAGCATCCGCCACTACGCCCGGACGAACCGCGGCCGCACGGTCGTGACGGACGACCTGCGCCGGGCGATCGAGGAGGCGACCGGAAGGAACGTCGAGGCCTTCCTCGACCAGTGGATCTTCGGCGCGGGCCACCCCGAGATGAAGGCCTCCTGGTGCTGGGACGAGAAGACGCGGTCCCTGACGGTCCGCATCGAGCAGACCCAGAAGGCCGAGGAGGGCACGGCGAGCGCCTTCCGCGGGACGCTGCGCGTCGAGATCGTCCACGGGAAGCAGACGGTCCGTCGGGATCTCGCGCTGACCGAGCGCGTGCACGCCTTCCACATCGCGTGCAGCGAGCGACCCGACGTGGTGCGGTTCGACCCCGAGGCCCGCTGGCTCGCCGCGTGGACGCTCGACGTCGGCGTGGACGCCCACCGGAAGGCCCTCGCCTCCGACCCGTGGGTCGCCTGCCGCATGCGGGCCGCCGCGGCGCTCGGCAAGGACGGCGGCGCCGAGACCGTGCAGGCGCTCGCCCGGGCGGTCACCGAGGACGGGTTCTGGGGCGTGTCGGCGGAGGCCGCCGCGGCGCTCGCCGAGATCCGAACGCCCGCAGCGCGCGAGGCGCTGCTCCACGCGCTCGCGACCGTGAAGCACCCCAAGGCCCGCCGCGCCGTCGTGTCGGCGCTCGGCGCGTTCCGGGGCGACGAGACGGCCGCCGAGGCTCTCGCAGAGGTGCTGGCGAAGGGCGACGCTTCGCTCTTCGTGGAGGCGGAAGCCGCCGAGGCGCTGGGGAAGACGCGCGCGCCCGAGGCGCGCGAGGCGATCGAGAAGGCGCTCGCCCGCAAGTCGTCGTGGGCCGAGACCATCCGCGCGGGATGCGTGCGCGGCCTGGGGCGGCTCGGGACGGAGGACGTGGTCCCGACGCTGCTCGAGCGGCTCGCGTGGGGACAGCACGTGCGCGTGCGGTCGGCGGCCGCGGGCGCGCTCGCCGAGGTCGGCGCGCGCCTCGTGGTGCGCGACCGGATCCGGGAGGCGCTCGAGCAGCGGATCGACGACCGCGACTTCCGCGTGCAGATGGCCGCGATCGCCGCCCTGCGCGCGCTGGGCGACGAGCGGGCGCTCCCCGCGCTGCGGCGCGCGGCGGCGCAGGCGACGGACGGGCGCGTTCGGCGGGGTTGCCGGGCCGCGTGCCGGCGCCTCGAGCAGCGGGCCGAGCGCGCGCCGGAGCTCGCCAAGCTCGCCGACGGCGTCGAGGCGCTGCGCGGCGAGGTCGCGAAGCTCCTCGACCGCGTGCAGCGGCTCGAGGGCGGGCCCGCGCCGAAGCGGGTCTCGCCGGCCGGCAAGCGCGCCGCGGCGGCGCGCAAGCGCGGCCCGCGCCGGGGGCGCTAGGCGCAGGGGCCGTGGGCGTCGACCTCCAGCTTCCGGAGGGCGGCCGCGACGGCCGCGGCGTGCCGGATGGCGGGAACGGCGTCGAGCGGACGCGCCAGGCGGTCGGGGCCGCGCGGGCGAGCGTCGTCACGGCGTCGCTGCTCGGCGGCATGAAGCTCCTCGCGGCCATCTTCACGGGCTCGCTCGCGATGGCCGCCTCGTTCGTCGACAGCCTGATGGACGTGTTCGCCTCGTCCGTGAACCTGATCGCCGTGCGCATCGGCGGCCGGCCCGCCGACGCCGACCACCGCTACGGCCACGGGAAGGCGGAAGGCCTCGCGGGGATGTTCCAGGGCGCCGTCGTCGGGTTCTCGGGCCTCTTCCTCGCGGCCGAGAGCGTCCGGCGCCTCGTCGTCGGCGGCGTGGTCACGCACGAGGCCGCGGGGCTCGTCGTGATGGCCGTCTCCACGGCGGCGAGCGTCTGGATCACCTGGCTGCTGCGCCGCACGGCGAAGGCGACGGGCAGCGTGGCGCTGTCGGCCGACAGCGTCCACTACGCCTCCGACGTCTGGATGAACGCGGGCGTGTTCGCCGCCCTGCTCGCCGTCCGCCTGACCGGCGCTCCGTGGATCGACGCGGCGGTCGGGCTGGGTGTCGCGGGCATCGTCGTCCGGTCGTCGTGGAGCGTGCTCAAGGCCTCCCTCGACGAGCTGATGGACCGGGACATGGGGCCCGCCGTCGAGCGGGACATCCGCAGCGCGATCGCCCAGGGCGTTCCCGAGGCGCGCGTCGTACGCGACGTGAAGACCCGTCGGGCCGGGCCCAACCGGTTCGTCGACCTGACCGTCGGGTTCGACCGTCGGCTCGCCTTCGCGGAGGCGCACAGGCTCTCCGAGAAGGTGCGCCGCGCGGTCGCCGAGGCCGTGCCCGGCGCCGAGGTGAACGTGCACGCCGATCCCGACCCCCTCGTGCCGGCCGATCACGCGTCGTGAGCGCGACGCCGCCCACCCCGGCGCGCGGGGCGACGCCGCCTGCGGGGGACCGTGGCGCACGGGCACTCGTCCTGGGCCGTGCCCAGGACGGCGGGCTGCCGCATGCCGGTTGCGCCTGCGCCCGCTGCGAGGGCGCGAGGGCGGATCCCACGCGGCGGCGGCGCGTCGCCTCGATCGCGCTCATCGGCGCGACGGGGCGGACGCTCCTCGTGGACGCGACGCCGGACCTGCCCGACCAGCTCGCGCTGCTCGGCGCGGCCGCGGGACGGACCGCGCGCGACCTCGACGGGCTCGTCCTGACGCACGCCCACATGGGCCACTACGTCGGCCTCGCCTGGTTCGGGCGCGAGGCGCTCCATGCGCGGGGGCTGCCCGTCCACGCGACCCCGCGCATGATCGAGTTCCTCGCCCGCAACCGGCCCTGGTCGCACCTCTTCGACCGCGGCGAGGTCGTCCCGCGCCCTCTCGCGCCCGGCGTCGCCTTCGCGTTCGACGGGCTCGAGGTGGTGCCCTTCCTCTCGCCGCACCGCGCCGAGGACACGGACACGATCGGCCTCGACGTGCGCGGTCCGCGCCGGCGGATCGTCTACGTGCCCGACGCGGACGTGTTCCCCCCCGAGGTGGTCGAGCGGATCCGCGGCGCGGACGTGGCGCTCGTGGACGGCACGTTCCTCTCCCCCGACGAGCTCCCGCGCTCGGTCACGGAGGTGCCGCACCCGTTCGTGCGCGACAGCGTCGTCCGCCTCGCGGGCGGGCAGGGCCGCGTCTCGTTCACGCACGTGAACCACACGAACCCGCTGGCGGACCGGGGCGGTGCCGAGGCGACCGCGCTGCCGGAGGGCTTCGACGTCGCGCAGGACGGCGACATGATCCCGCTCTGACTCAGCGCAGGCTCGTGAGCGCGCGCCCGCCGTCCAGCGGGTGGTGACCGCCGGTGATCCACCGCGCCCGCTCGCTCGCGAGGAAGAGGATCAGGTCCGCCGCGTCCTCGGGCTCCCCGACGAACCCGAGCGGGTGCGTGGTCTTGCAGCGCTCGAGGAACTCGTCGTAGTCGGGGACCGCCTGGCTCACCTTGTGGAGGTTCGTCACGATCACGCCGGGGTTGATCGAGTTCACCCGCACGCCGTGCGGGGCGAGCTCGAGCGCGAGGCACTCGGTCAGCATGTCGAGGGCGGCCTTCGCGACGCAGTAGGGCGCGAGGTTCGCGTAGGGGCGAACGCCGGCCACGCTGCAGACGTTGACGATGCTCGCTCCCTTGCGCCCCTTCAGGTGCGGGATCGCCGCCCGGGAGAGGAAGAACGGGCCCTTCAGGTCCGTGTCGAGCACGCGGTCCCACTCGGCCGTGGACGTCGACTCGACCGACCCCGTGCCGATGACGCCCGCGTTGTTCACGAGGACGTCGAGTCCGCCGAGCTCGGCGACGGTGCGGGCGACGGCCTCCGTCGCGTGCCGTTCCTGGCGCTGGTCGCCGGCGACGCCGATCGCGCGGACGCCGGCGATCCGCACCTCCGCCGCCACCTCCTCGAGGAGGTCGGCCCGGCGGCCCGTCACCGCGACGTCCGCCCCCTGCCGCGCGAAGGCGAGCGCCGTCGCCCGGCCGATCCCCGACGTGGCGCCCGTCACGAGCGCGACGCGCCCCGAGAAGTCCTTCGCCATGGCCGCCTCCTTCGAAGGCCGCGATCTCACCACGAACGCTGCGCCCGCGCGCGGGCAGCGCCTAGACCGCAGGCGGGTGGAGGCCCAGGACGCGATCGAGGCGGGCGAGATCTTCGGGGAGCGGAGCTTCGATCGCGACCGGTGCCCCTCCCACGGGGTGGGGCACGACGAGGCGGCGCGCGTGGAGGGCGGGGCGGTCGCACCGCGCGCCCGCAGGCGCCGCGGGCCCGCCGTACTTCACGTCCCCGAAGAGCGGGAGGCCCTCGCGCGCCAGCTGAGCGCGGATCTGGTGCGTCTGGCCCGTGCGCAGGCGGACGAGCAGGCGCGCCGCACGGTCCGTCCGCGCCTCCACCTCGTAGTCGAGGACGGCGAGGTCGTCCGGGTCGCCCTCGGCCTCCTCCGCGGGGATCGCCCGGGTCACGCGCCGCACGACGTCGCGCACGAGCGCCGTCCGGAGCGTCCCGCGCTCGGCCGGGGGCACGCCCGCCGTCCACGCGAGGTAGAGCTTCTCGACGCCCTCGCGCGACCGGAACGCCGCGGAGAGACGCGACGCGGCCTTGCTCGTCTTCCCGAGGACCATCGCGCCCGACACGTTGCGGTCGAGCCGGTGGACCAGTCCGACGTAGGCGCGGCCCGGCTTCGCCTCGGCCTCGCGCCGGTAGGCGTCCACCATCTCGACGAGCGAGGGGATCCCCGGCGGGCCCGGCTGCGACAGGACACCCGCCGACTTGGAGATCCCGAGGATGTGGTGGTCCTCGCCGAGGACCTCGACGCCGGCCTCCGCCAGCCGCCGGCGCGCGGCCGCGAGTCGCTCGGGGTCGGCGGTGGGGGAGGTCACCTGCGTGAGGCTACCGCCGGCGGGGCCAGCCCTGAAGCGAGGGGGCGCCTCGCGCGGGACACGCTCCCGCGCCAACGAGAAGCGCCGCTGGTGAACGTCACGGTGTAGGAC
>DATLLK010000156.1:0-4107 GCA_035537895.1 Planctomycetota bacterium | reverse complement strand
CCATCCCCGCGTGGGTCCACCTGGGCATCGACCAGATCTTCACGCGGACCGAGGCGGACCTCGTCCGCCGGCTCCAGCTGTTCGCGGACCGGGGGAAGGCGGGGCCGTTCCGCGACGACCTCCTGCGGGCGATGGAGACCGGGATCGCGGGCCTCGGGAACATCGCCGAGGCGATCCGGGCCTACCCGTCGCTCCGCGAGCGCCGCACGCTCGGCGGCAAGGAGCGGAGCCTGCAGACCCTCGTCGAGGGCCTGATCGAGGGCGGGGAGCACGCCTTCGAGTGGAACCTGCCGACGAAGTCGATCCTCTCGCGCGCCTTCGGCATCGCGAAAGTGAACTTCCTGACGTCGCTCCGCTACGTGATCGAAGCCTGCCAGGAGGAGGAGGTCCCCGCCCTCCTCGAGACGATCGCCGCCGCGGTCGAGGAGGCGGTCTACACGCGGCTCGCCGAGGAGCTGATCGGCAGCCTCATCACGACGGCGTCGTCCGACCCGGACCTGAAGCGCCTGGCCGTGCTGCGCCTCGTGGAGCTCTGGGAAGGCCGGCTCGCCTTCACCGTCGACGCGCTCGCTCCCGTGCTGCGCACGGCGTGGCAGGCGCGGCGACGCGCCGTGCGGGTGTTCGGCACGATGATGGGGACGGCGGAGATCCTCCAGCTCCTCTTCGCCGAGTGCGACGCGGGGTTCGTCGAGTGGTTCGCCCGCCGCGAGGTGACGCCGGAGGAGCAGCAGGCGTTCGAGGAGTTCCTCTTCGACATCCCCTTCGAGAGCCTGCAGCGCGTGCGCTACCGCATGCTCGAGGACGGGCTCTCCGTCGTCGACCGGGCCCGCGTCGAGGAGTACCTCGGCCTCCCCGCCGACGCGCTGCGCCCGACCGTCGGCGACCCGAAGGAGCTCTACATGGCGTTTCGGCGCCGCCGGGTGCGCGCGCAGTACCGGGCCGCGACGAACACGCCGGGCCCCCGCCGCACGGCCGAGGGCTACATCATGGAGGCGATCCTCCGCCAGCAGCTGCCCCCGGAGGGCACGCACGCGCCGACGGTGGGCTGACGATGTGCCTCCCGTGCGCGTTCGGCGCAGGACGATTCGGCCGCGCGCGCCCGCAGGACGTGTTCCCGACGACGGCGGAGCCGCTCGGCCTCGAGGGACCGCCCGTCGGGGGAACCGTCGTCTGGACGGGCGTCGCGGGCTTCGTCTTCGAGGTCGGCGGGACGCGCATCGCGTTCGACCCCTTCGTCACGCGGCCGGGCCTCTTCGCGACGGTCCTCCAGCGGGCGCGCCCCGACGAGGCGGCCGTCGCACGCCACTTCGGCGGCCTCGACGCGGTCTTCGTCGGGCATACGCACTACGACCACGCGATGGACCTGCCCGCGGTCGCGAGAGCCTCGCCCCGCGCGACGATCCACGGGAGCCGCACGACGGTGGAGACCTGCCGCAGGCTGGGCGTGCCCGACGACCGGCTCGCGCTCTCGCGCGACGGCGTGCGCGTGACGGTCGGCCCGTTCACGGTCGAGCCCGTGGCGTCCGAGCACGGCGTCGTGCCGCTGGTGCGCTTCGTGGACCGCCTTGACCTGCCGCGCGAGGGCGTGCCTCGCACGCCGTTTCGCTGGCCCCGCGGCGACGTCTTCGCGTGGCGCGTCGAGGTGGGCGGCCGCTCGTTCCACATCCAGGGGAGCGCCGGCCTCGCGGAGATCCCGCTCGCGCGCCAGGGGCGGGCCGACGTCCTGATCGCCTGCCTCGCCGCGCGCGCGGGCACGCCGCGCTACCTCGCGCGGTTGGGCGACCGCCTGAGGCCCAGGGTCCTGATCCCCTGCCACCACGACGACTTCTTCCGACCGCTCGACGCGCCCCCGCGCGCGGTGCCCACGCTCGACTGGCCGGGCTTCCTCGGCGAGGCTCACGCGCTCCACACGGCCCGCGGCACGCGGCTCCTGCGCCCGCCGCGCCTCGTGCCCATCCCGTTCTAGTCCCGGGCCGCGCGGCTCGGGTCCCGGAGGCTTCCCGTCATGTCCATCCTGCTCGATCGCACGGAGCGCCGCGTCCTCGCCTCGCTCGTCGAGAAGGAGTTCACCGTGCCCGAGAGCTACCCGCTGACGCTCAACGCGCTGGTGCTCGCGTGCAACCAGAAGAGCAACCGCGACCCCGAGATGTCGCTCGCCGAGCACGAGGTCGCGGGCGCGGTCCGGTCGCTGATGGACCGCGGGTGGGTCCACGAGATGGAGCTCGCGGGCGGGCGAACGCGCCGCTACGCGCACCGCGCCGGTGAGCAGCTCGGGCTCGACGCGCACGGGCTCTCGATCCTCGCCGAGCTCCTGCTGCGCGGCCCGCAGTCCTCGACCGAGCTGGAGAAGCGCGCCGCGCGGATGCGGCCCTTCGCGGGGCTCTCCGACGTCGAGCAGCGCCTCGAGGCGATGGCGAAGCTCCCCGTGCCCTTCGTGCGCCTCCTCGGACGGCGCCACGGCGAGCGTCTGCCGCGCTGGGAGCACCTCCTCGGGAGCGAACCGCCCGAGGCCGGCGGGGCGCCCGCCTCCCCCGCTGCGCCCGCATTGGCGACGCCCGTCGCGCCGGCGGCCGCAGGCGGTGCGACGCCGTCGCTGGCGGAGATCGTCGCCCGGCTCGAGCGCCTCGAGCGCGAGGTGGCCGCGCTGCGGCGCGCGTCGCCGCACGGGGAGGGCGAGACGCCGGCGTAGCGCGCGTCCTCAGTCCCTGCGTCGCGCCGGGTCCGCTACTTCCCCGCGGGAAGCGCCGCGCCGTCGCGGTGCCGGTTGTCGCGGAATGCCGTGTGGCAGGCGGTGCAGCTGGATGCGCCCCGCGCGAAGGCGGCCGCGGCCGCCTTCGGGTCGGGCGTCGCGCCGCCGCTCCCGAGCGCGGTCGCGAGGTCCCACGCCGCCTTCTCGCTGTCGGCGACGTGGCGGCGGAACGCTTCGCTCTCCTTCGCCACGTCGGGCCGCCGGGCGAACTCCCGCCACAGCTGGGCGAGGATCGTCGCCTCGTGCGGCGGGTCCACGTCGGGGTGGTCGGCCGGCGCGGCCCACGCGGCGGACTTGACGAGCTTCAACCGCTCCCACGCGGCGTCCGCGGCGACCATCGTCTGCGTGAGGGCGGGCACGGGCGCGACCGACGGCAGGTCGGCCTGGACGTCCTTCAGCTCGTCGGGGGTCGGCATCCGGAACCCGGCGACGGACGCGTAGAGGCCCTTGTACTTGGGGTCGGTCCCCGCGCGGTGCATGTCGGCGACGGCCGCGTCGGTCGTCGCGCCCGAGAGGACGCAGAGGCCGATGGCGGAGGCCGCGGGCCCGCGGTGCTTGCCGTGGTGGCAGTGGACGAAGATCGACCCGCCGCGCTGCTCGAGGACCTGGAAGGTCTTCACGATCTCGAGGAGCTTGTCCTGCGGGATCCCGTCGTAGCCGAAGGGGATGTGGACGTACCGGATCCCGTGCTTCTTCGCGGAGAGGACGTCGGGCTTGGCGCCGTCCACCGAGAGGATCGACCGCACGCCCGCCTTGGCGAGCGCGGCGAAGTCGGCCTCGGTCTCGGGGGAGGCGCCGCGCGTCAGGTTGGGCGCGATGCGCGCGAACTGGTGGAGGAGCCGGGCGGCGTCGGCGTCCTCGGGTGCGGGGGCCGGAGCGGTGGGCGTGGGCGTGGGCGCCGACGGCTCGCCGGTCTGGGCCGCAGGCGCCGGGGCCGCCGGCGTCGCGTCCTGCGCCTGCGCGCCGGCGGATCCGACGCACAGGCACAACGCGGCGATCGAGCCGCGGGCGAGGCGAGGGAGGGACCGTGCCGCGAGGATGCGCATCGGACCCCGGTGTAGCAAACAGCCTGCCGCCCCGCTGTCGCTCCCGCGACACGCGATCCGGGGGTTCGCGGTCTCCCCGGCCGGCCGAGGCCCCCATGTGTTACCGCCGCGTCACGGCCGCGGACGCGTCCCCGATACGCCCCGAGGCGGGCCCAACGGCCCTCCCCGGGATGACCCGATGCGGCCGACGGCCCCCCCGGTCGATGTTAGGATCCTTGGCGACCGGCGTGACAAGGCACGGATTGCCGCGCGCGCCGAGGACAAGTGACCCGTGGTTGTCCCACCCGGGCAGGGAGTAGTTCCCAATGAAAA
>DATLLK010000155.1:0-3064 GCA_035537895.1 Planctomycetota bacterium | reverse complement strand
CCCCGAGGTCGTCCGCGTCGAGGCGCCCGCCGTCCGAGGCGGCGCGGTCGAGCGCGCCACGCACGTCGGAGAGGACCTCGCGCGCGACGCGGAGCGCGTGCGCGACCACGCCGCCGGGCTCCGTCGCCGCGCCGACCGCGGCGCCGTGGCGATCCGTCCCGGGCGCGGCGCGCCGCGCCTCCTCGAGCTCGCGCGTGCGCTGGACGAGGCGCGCCTCGAGCGCGGATTTCTCGGCGACGAGGTCGCGCGTCCGCTCGGCGACGCGCGTCTCGAAGCCCGTCCCCCCTGCGCGCAGCGCGCGGGTCGCGGCGAACCGCGCGACCGACAACCCGAGGAACGCCCCCGCCGTCGCGAGCGCGGACTCGGCGTCCGTCGGCAGGCCGCGGCCGGGCGGCCCGAGGATCAGGAGCCATCCGCGGCGACCGCCCCCCACCGAGAACGGGACGAACAGCCCGCGCCCGCCGGCCGCGCCGCCCGGCAGGGACGCGCTCGTGCCCTCGCCCACGGGCACGGCGCGACCGTCCGCGCACCCGACGTGCAGGAGCCGCGCGGTCTCCGAGACGCCGGACCCGTCGGAGGCGAGCCCCATCGCGTCGAGCACGCGCTCTCCGCCCTCAGTGTCGGGCAGGCCCGCCCACCCCGTGACGGCCTCGAGGCTCATCACGAGCGTGGCGAGCACGGACCGCACGAGCGGGTCGGCGTCCCCCGCCGAGAGGCAGAGCTGCGCGAGGTCCACCGTGAGGCGCGCGAGCGCGCTCTCGCGCCGCAGCTCGCGCACGTCCATGTCCCGCGCGCCGAGCCAGCGGTGCGCCTCGAGCGCGGCCTCGAGCCCGCCCGCGTCCGGGTCGTACGAGGACATCGGCACGTGGACGGTGCGGCGCGCGGGCGCGTTGGCGATCGGCACGCCGTCCTCGCCGCCCCCGAGCCGCGCGGGGAGCGCCTCGACGAAGCGGCGGCGGTCCTCCGCGTCGCCGGGCGGCGCGACGGGCGAGACCGCCGCGAGCGACGCGTCGACGGCGACGGCGAGCGCCTCGCGGAAGCACCGGACGACGCGGCGGCCGTCGAGCGCGCTGGTCCCGTGCAGCGAGAGGACCTGGCGCTCCGGCACGGCGGCGCGGAGCAGTCGGAGCATCTCCTCGGGCGTGACGGCGCCCGGGACGTCCTGCTTGTTCGCCGCCACGACGACGGGCAGCGGCGTCCCCCCGCCCTCGAGCCGCCGCAGCGCGTCGTCGAGCTGGCGCCACGAGGAGACGGACGACTCCGTCGCGCCCGGGCTCGTGTCGGCGACGAAGACTACGGCGGTCGCGCCGCGCAGGATGCGGCGACGCGTCTCGACGTACGCCTCCTGGCCCGGGACCGTGTACGCGTGGACGCGGACGGCGAAGTCGCGGCGGCGCGGCAGCTCGAGCGGCGCGTAGTCGAAGTAGTACGTGCGCTCGTCCTCGGTGTCGACCGACGCGAGCTGGCCGCGCGACGCGGGGTCGCAGGCGCCGTGGAGCGAGCGCAGGGTCGTCGTCTTGCCCCCGCGAGGGGGACCCCAGTAGACGACCTTCGCGTCGATGCGTCGGGCCTGAACGTCGACCTGTGCCATGGATCCCCGGACGTCCCGTGCTCCGGGACCCCACTGGCATATCGGCCGCCGGAGCGCGCGTCCTGCACACGAGCGGGCCCGGCGTGCCGCATGCATGCCTCGACTCGCTAGGGCATCGTCCGGCGATCCTCACGATCCATTCATGGATGTCGAGATGCGTGGACGTCCGCGCGGCGGACCCGGGTCGAAGGGACCGCGTCGCTACGGTCGGCGGCGCCAGGGGGCGGTGAGGATCTGCCGCCCCAGGTTCAACCGGTGGCGCACGGCGAAGCCCATGACCTGGAACAGGAAGATGACCCGGTTGTCCTTCGGGTCGGGCAGCGCGAGCGCCCACGGCACGGCGAGCACGCGCAGGAGCCCGCTCGCGAGGAACATGACCTGGTGCACGGCGAGGTCGAGCCCGAGGACGCGGTGCGGGCCGGGGCCCAGCGCGCGCGCGACGAAGCCCGCGGCGATCGAGGAGAGTCCCATCGCGAGCCCCGTCACCGCGCTGAACACGCCGAGGAACACGGCGCCGCCCCGCGCCCGGGCCATCGAGAGCGGCACGTTGAACGCGGTCAGGTTGAAGCCCGTCCAGAGCACGCCGACGACGAACGAGTCGATCCACACCGGCCACGTGCGGTCGGGCCCGCACGCCAGCCATAGGAACGGGATCCCCGCGATGCCCGCCGCGTTGGCGATCAGCACCGGCCGCGCGCCGACGCGGTCGACGACGCGCCCCCACGCCGGCGCGAGGAACAGGCCGACCACGCCGCCGATCGTGCTCTGGAGCCCGATCTCCCAGGCGTTCATGTGCAGCTCGCGGCGCATGTAGTCCGCCCAGAACGGCACGGAGACGCCGAGCGCCATGTTCCAGACGAAGAAGAACCGGAACATGCGCCGGTGCTCGCGGTTCACCCAGACCTCGCGCCACAGGACGGCGAAGGGGGGGTGGACGGCGGGCGCCGGCGTGGTCGGGTGGTGCTGGCGGAGCATCGCGAGGAACGCGAGGACGCCGGCCCCCGCCGCGATGACGTAGACGGCGGCGAACCCCGTCCCCTCGCGCCGCGCCTCGAGCCCGTCGAGGAGGTGGCCGCCGCCCCACGCCGCGGCGAGGGCGACGCCGGCGCCGACGGCCTGGCGGAAGCCGAAGTACCTCCCGCGCAGCCGCGGCGGCACGAGCTCCCCCATCCACACGGTCCACCCGTGCGCGCCGGCGGTCGCGAGGAGCGCGGAGACGAGCACGACGGCGAGGTAGGCGGGGAGCCGGACGTCGCGGTCCCCCCACCCGAGGGCGAGCGCGACAGGGACGACCCACGCGACGCGCGCGAGGAGGAGCGTCCACGCGGTGATCGACGCGCGCGTCGGCCCGGCGCGCTCGTACACCGCGCCGGTGACCACCTGGATCACCTGCGCGAGGAAGGGGATCGCGGCGAGGACGCCCAGCGTCGCCTCGTCGGCGCCCGAGTGACGCGCGAAGTCGATGAGGAACAC
>DATLLK010000154.1:0-3317 GCA_035537895.1 Planctomycetota bacterium | reverse complement strand
CTGTCCATGTCGGCCGTCGCGCCGCGCACGATGACGCCGGCGAGGTAGTTGGGCTGGGCCGCCGCGAACGCGAGCGCATCCGACCCCCCCTCGAGGAAGATGCGGTCGTAGTCGACGTGGTAGCGGCGCCACAGCTCCTCGAGGGGCACGCGTTCGGGCTTCAAGCGCCCGGCATCGACGAATCTCCCGCCCTTGGCCACCGGGGCGAAAACGAACCAGCTCTCGAGCACAGGCCGTAGCGCCCTCACGTCGCGGTCCCAGCGGCGCTGGATGACCTTCAAGCCGGGGTACCTCTTTGGACCGTACGTGTCCTCGTAGTCCTGGTTCTCGTGCAGCGTCACGATGGCCGGGAACGGGGTCGTCTCCGAGAGGTGCCTTCCCTCGGCAAGATGCGCGTAACCGGCGGGCAACGAGAGGGACAGCCGCCGCACGTCCCTGAACGCAAGGTACGAGACGTTGACGACTCCCGAGGATGAGTCGAGGGACACCTCGGCCTCTCGCGTGTCGCGGGCGAGCATCCCCTTCTCGAAGTAGGGCTCGAAGGGGCGCGCGGCGTACACGATTCCACGCAGCGCGTCCTCGTCGGCGAGCACGTCGCCGCCCGCCGTCCGCTGCCGCTTGATCTCCTCCAGGATTCCGATCCGGGCCTCGAACGCCTGCGCCGAGCGCTTGTCGAGGTACTGCCGGAACAGGTCGACGAGCTTCGCGCGGTCCCTTGGGTCGAGCGGCTTGCGCGCCTTCGCCGGCGCGGCGAGCGCCGCTTCCGGGTCGTCGAGCGGCTCGTCGGCCTCGGCCGGGGGCACCTCGGGCGCGGGCGCCACCTCGCGCGGCGCCTCCCGATCGAGCAGGGCCTTCACCCCCCACCCGACGAACGCGATCGCGACCGCCGCCAGGAGCAGCCAACGCATCGACCGAGGCGCCATGGCCGCCAGTTTACGTCCGCGACGCGTGGCGGGGGCTTCGGGCGGGGCGTCGGGTCAGTCGGTGCCGGCGGTGCGGATCAGGCGCTCGATGACCCCCGCGAAGTCGATGCCCGCCGCGGCGGCGGCCTGGGGCACGAGGCTGCGCGCGGTCATGCCGGGCATCGTGTTCACCTCGAGGACGACCAGGCGGCCGTCGCCGTCGAGGATCATGTCGGTGCGTGAGACCCCCCGCAGGCCCAGGAGTTCGTGGACCTTCAGCGCGAGGGAGCGGCCCGCCCCCTCCACCTCCGGCGTCACCTCGGCCGGGCAGATCTCGATCGCCCCCTCCGCGTCGTACTTCTCGCGGTAGTCGAAGAACCGGGAGTTGCGCGGCTTCAACTCGACGAGGGGCAGCGCGACCGGCCGACCGCGCTCGCGGTCGTCGAGCACGCCGCCCGTCAGCTCGCGTCCCTTGACGAAGCCCTCGACGAGGAGGCGGTCGCCGTGCGCGCCGATCGTCTCGAAGGCGAGCGCGACGTCGCCCGGGTCGTCGCAGATCCGCACTTCGAGGCTCGACCCCCCGAGCGGGTCCTTCACGACGAGGGGGGTGCCGAGCTCGCGGCAGACCTCCTCGGCGAGGGCCTGGCGCCCGCGCGCGAGGTCGTCGCGCGAGAGCGCGCGGAAGCGCGCGGTCGCGACCCCGTGGAACGAGAGGACCTCCTTCGTGCGGATCTTGTCGATCGCGATCGCGCTGCCGCGCACGCCGCTCCCCGCGAAGCGGATCCCCGCCGCCTGGAGGCAGGCCTGGATCGTGCCGTCCTCGCCGAAGCGGCCGTGCAGGATCGGGAGCGCGACGTCGGTCTTCCAGTCGACGAGGTCCTCGATCGCCGACCACGGGCCCGCGTGCTCCTTCCACGACACGTCGGGCGAGAGCGGGTCGAACCCCGCGGGCCGTCCCTTCGCGCCGCGCCCGCCCTCGACGGCCTTGGACGCGACGCGCCAGCGCCCCTCGCGCGTGATCATCACGGGGCGCACTTCGTAGCGACGCCGGTCGAGCGCGTCCACGACGTTCGCCCCGCCGCGCAACGACACGTCGTGCTCGCTCGAGGGGCCGCCCATCACCACCGCCACACGGATCCGTTCCATCGCCGCTCCCGCCCGAGGGAGAGGGGATTCTACGGTGCGCTGCGCGTCAGCGAAGATCCTCGGGCCCGTCCGCGACGAGCGGGCGCAGCGAGGGCGCCCCCGCGGGCGGCTCGCGACCTGCCGCGCGGTGCCAGCGCGCGATCTCGGCCGCGACGAGGGCGCGCGCCGTGTCGGGGCAGTCCTCGCCCGCCGCGTTCTTCACGGGCGCGAACTCCCGCGCACGGTCGACCTCCTGCACCGCGACGCGGGGGGCCATCGGGAGGAGGTCGAAGAGGAACTGCTCGAGCTTCACGGCGTTCGGCTGCTCCGGGACCACGATGCGGCCGTCGGCCCCGAGGTGGGCCACCATCTTGCGCGCGCGGTGCCAGGGCAGCGCGAAGCCGGGGTCGGCGAGGAGCCGCGTGATCCAGGGCAGGGAGAACAGGTGGACCGCGATGCTGCCGAGCACGAGGTCGGGGGCGCCGTCCTCGGGCAGCTCGCTGTACTCGACGATCCGGACCCGCCCGTCGAGCCCTCGGGCGAAGACGCCGACCTTCTCGCCCGGGGCGCACTTGCGCACCGCCTTCCCCGCCGCGACCGCCTGGCGTTCGACGAGCCAGCCGAGGAACACCGGGTCGAGGGGTCGGGCGAGCGGGTTGTCCACCTGCGCCGTCGCGAGGACCTCGACACCCTGCTCGGCCAGCCAGGCGAAGGCCCCTGCCCGGTGCATCGCCTCGACGAGCCCCCCGTGCCCGTCGGGCGCCAGGGCGAGCCGGCCCGGCCCGGCGAGCAGCGCCCGTCCGTCGTCGTCGACGGCGGGCATCTCGCCCTGTCGCACGAACCGGACGCGCTCGGGGGACAGGCCGAACCAGCCGCCGGCCTCGAGGTGGGCCCGCGTCCCCGCCTCCGTGTCGCGGCTGACGAGGACGACCACGGGCACGTCCCGGCCGGCCCGGCGCGCCGTCGCCGCCACGCGCTCGAACAGGATGGCGTAGAGCGAGCGGTCGGCCTCCGGGCCCAGCACGAAGGTCCCCTTGGGCCCCGGGAAGCCCAGCCGGGTGCCCTGGCCCCCCGCGAGCAGCACGAGGCCCACCCGGCCGGCCCCGAGGAGCGCACGGCCGAGGTCCCCGAGACGCCGGGCGATCCCCGGCTCGTTCGCCTGGCGGCGCAGCGTCAGCGCCTCGGGCGGCCGGAGGTCGGGCGGGCGGGGGGCACCCTCCCCGCGCAGCGCCGCGGCGAGGCGCTCCCACGGGACGAGGGCGACCTCCTCGAGGAACGCCGCGCGACGCT
>DATLLK010000153.1:0-2049 GCA_035537895.1 Planctomycetota bacterium | reverse complement strand
CCGGCGAAGCGACCGCGACCCCCGACGCTCCCGCTGCGGGTATCCTCCCGACCGCCCCATGACCCACGCGCCCGCCACCGTCCAGCGCGACACCCGGGAGCAGGCCGCCGACGTGTGCCGCGTCGCCGCCGCGCTGCGCGAGCAGGTGGCGCGCCGCATCGTCGGCCTCGACGAGACCGTCGAGCAGGTGCTGATCGCGGTGCTGACCGAGCAGCACGCGCTGCTCGAGGGCGTCCCCGGGCTCGCCAAGACGCTCCTCGTGTCCACCGTCGCCAACCTCCTCGACTGCACGTTCCGCCGCATTCAGTTCACGCCGGACCTGATGCCCGGCGACGTGACCGGCGGCGAGGTGCTCGGCCAGGACGCGTCGGGCAAGCGCGCGTTCCGGTTCCTTCCGGGGCCGATCTTCGCGAACGTCATCCTGGCCGACGAGATCAACCGGACGCCGCCCAAGACGCAGGCCGCGTTGATGGAGGCCATGGAGGAGCGGCAGGTCACGAGCCTGGGCGTGCGACGCCCGCTCGACCGGCCGTTCCTCGTGCTCGCGACGCAGAACCCGATCGAGCAGCAGGGCACCTACCCGCTGCCGATCGCGCAACTCGACCGGTTCATGTTCAAGATCCGGCTCGCCTACCCGACGCGCGAGCAGGAGGCGCGGATCGTGCGGCTGACGACGGCCGCGCTCGACCCCGGACCCGCGGCTCCGGTTACGTCGAAGGCCGGGCTCCTGGGTCTGCAGACGGTCGTCGCGAACGGCGACGTCGCCACCGACCTCATGCGCTTCGCCGTGGACCTCGTGCGCGCCTCGCGGCCCGCCGAGGCCTCCGCGCCCCCGACCGTGCGCGACTACGTGACGTGGGGCGCCGGCCCGCGCGCCGCGCAGGCGCTGATCGCGGGCGCCCGCGCGCGGGCGCTGCTTCGCGGCCGGCCCGCGCCCGACGCGGACGACGTCCGCGCCCTCGCGCCGGCCGTCTTCCGCCACCGCTTCGTGATGTCGTACGCGGCCGAGGCCGACGGCGTCACGCCCGACGACGTCACCCGCGCGCTCTTCGAGGCGATCCCCGGCCCCGGCGGCCCTCCGCAGAAGGACGAGCCGCACTGGGTGAAGCGCCTCTGGGCGTCGCTCGTGGGCGCCGGTTCGCCGTAGGCGACAGATCGCAGGGGAGCAGGCCGGGTCGATTCGGCGTGCACGTGCCGAAGAGATGCCCAAGCAGGATCGAAAATCAAAGCCCGATGAGTGAGCACATCGTCTTCATCGTCGCCGATCCCGGTTGCGGAGAGGGCGTCTTCCCCCTGGCAAGGGTGGGACACGTCTGGCTCGTGGAATCGCCGGTCAATGAACTCGCCCGCACCCGGTTCTACCGCGAGGCGATGTGGACTGGCGACGTGCAGAATCCGATGGGATCCGGGATCTCCTCGTACGCGGCGGGCGCTGGGGCCTCGGCAGAGGACCGCGTCCTGAACATCCTGGAAACGGTGGATGACCATCATGGCCCATACGAACCCGATGGGGCGTGGACGCAGATCGTCGTGATGGGTGCGACACTGACTCCCGCGTTGCGCGAGGCGTTCGAAGAGATCGGGGCTACCGCGTTCTCCGTCACTCCTGGTGGGTTTCAGTGCCATCGTCCGGATCCTCCCGGCCGCTAGCCCTCGGACGTTCGCACAGCCCCTCTCCGCCACCAGGCTCGGATCGTTCCTCCCCGCTATCGGGGCCCTCGCTGGCGCGTGAGCGTCGGCGGCCAACGTGCTGCGAGCAGGGACGTAGCACCGAGGTTTCGCGGTCGCTCCGCCCTGTCCCGTGCGTCACTCCCGCCGTCAGTACGACTCGAGCTTCTCGACGGGGACGCCCAGCCGGTCTGCGATGGCCGCGAGCGTGGCCCGTTGGGGAGTCGAGACCTCTCCACGTTCGATGCGAGCGATGGTCTTCGCATCCACGCCGCCGAACTCCTCGCGTCGCACTCCCTTCATCTCTCGCAGGCGCCGGATCGAACCACCGAGGCTGCGATCCTGCGCCCGCATCCGCGCGCGCATCCTGGCTCTCGCGCG
>DATLLK010000152.1:0-2497 GCA_035537895.1 Planctomycetota bacterium | reverse complement strand
CGTCGCCTCCCCGGTCGAGCGGCCCCAAATGACGATCAACAAGGCCGACGCGCCTGCCGCCGGTGCGCCGTCGGCGCGGACGAGGCGCAGACGCAACTGCTCCGCGGGGTGAACACGAATCACCTGCGGTCGCTCGGGGCTCGTCGTCCCGAACCGGGTGGGTACGCCCTCGAGCCCTGTCGCGTGCACGGAGGCCCAATCGACTCCGGGCCGCGCGCCCACGATGGCGAGTCCGGTCGCGTCGGTCACGCCGGAGGAGGAGGCCGCGCGCTGAAGGTCCTGCACGGTGTTGCCCGCGCGGACCTCGATCCGTGCTCCGCTGACGGGGGCATCGTCCCGCCGCAGCACGCGCACCCAGGCGGAGGTCGCCTCCTTCGACGCTTCCGCGGCCGCCGGCGTGGCGGGCTTGCCCTGGAGGTGCGGCGCCTCCGGAGCGGACTCGGGCCGAGTGGGGGGGCCTTCGGTCTCGAGGGACCGTTCACCCCGGGGCGAGAGCAGCCAGAACGCTGCCGCCGCCCCGGCGAGGGCCACGACGCCCAGGATGACGGATCCGGCCCGCATGTGCGGGGACAGCGTACGTCCTGGGGGAAGCCCGCCGCAACCGCCGCGGCCCGGGGCTCGCCGACCCGAGGCCCGACCCGACGACAGGACGTCGCGCTACTTCTCCCCCTCCCGGTCCATGTCGGTGATCAGCCAACCCGACCCCTCGAACCGCCGCGCGGTGTACGAGATCTTGTCCATCGGCGGCGCGAACCGAACGAGCACGGCGCCGCCCTCGAGGGCTTTTTCCTCCGCGCCCTGCGTCGCCATCGTCACGATCCCGCGCGCCGTCTCCACGTCGAGGTTGCTCTTTGCCAGCTGCATCTGGGAGAGGACCGACGACTTCACCGACGCCTCGTCGACCACCGTGCCCGACGCCGCCCGATTCGCGGCCATGGACGGCCAGTGGAACGAGGCCTCCACCGCGGCACCGTCGCTGGTGAGCGCCCCCAGCAGGAGCTTCCGGCCGACGCCGATCGCGGAGTCCGCCGGCTTCCTCGGGTCGATGGCTCCCGCGGCGTCGGTCCCGGGCGCGAGCCCCTTTCGCAGGAGCCAGAACTCGAGGCGGGGCACGCGCATCCCGAGGACGGAGCGGTCCTTCGGATCCACGTAGACCTCGTACCCCTCCTTGGCGCCCGAGACGACCGCCCGGAGCGCCTCGACGTCGAGTCCCGGCAGGGCGTCCTTCATCCGGTCGAGGCCCTTCACCGAGATGCGGAGCGTCTCGACCTTGCGGGCCTCCCCGTCCCACGCCGTGACCTCGTACTCGGCGGCCTCGGCGGGAATCTGCCGGAGGAACAGGGCCACGGCCGCGACGCCGCCGGAGATCGTCTCGGCGGCGGCCGCGACGTCCGACTCCTTGACGGTCTCCCCGACGGTGTAGGTGACGTGGAGACCCTTCTCCGTGCGCACGGCGCGGGTGGTCCTGGTTCCCTGCGAGTTCGTCTCCTTGCGCGTCTGCTCGGCGACTCGAAGGTCGCCGGAGTGGAGGGCGCTCTCGGTGTACGCGACGTAGGGCATGGCCTCGGTGCCCATGCGGATCGACTCGGTCGCGCGCCAGGACGTCCCCTCGCCCGTCTTCTCGGGCGCCGCGGAGAGGGCCCCGCCGCCGAGGCGGCCGCCCCGGAGGTAGAGATCGAGTTCCACCGCGAAAGCGTGCTACTCGGACGGCGCGGCGAACCCGGCGAGCGCCTTTCGCCCGGCCTCGGCCGGCGTCGGTCCCTCCGCGCGGGCGAGGGCGGGCACGAACGCGGCGGCCGCAACGACGAGGATCGCGAGGGGGGGACGGCGCATGGAAGGCTCCGCGCAGCGGGGTCGCCGGGAGCCTAGTCCCGGCGCGCGGCCTCCGCAACGCCGACCTACTTCGCCTTGACGATCCCCTTCCGGATGACCCACACCGGTTGGTCGACGGGATGGAACGCCAGGAAGGAGCGGTCCTTCGGATCGACGAAGATCTCGATGGGGCCGTGGCCGCCCGTCGCGACCGCATGCAGCGCCTCGCGGTCGAAGCCGAGGTGCTCGTCCTTCATCCGGCCGATGCCCTTCAGCGTGAGCGTGCGCTGCTGGACGGCGCGCGCCTCGCCGCTCCACGTCGACATCTCGTACTCGGCGGCCTCGGCGGGAACCTGGCGCATGAACAGGACGAGGGTCGCGACGCCTCCCGAGACCGTTCCGGCGTGCGCCTCGTGGTCCTTCTCCTCTACCTTGTCGCCCTTCGTGTGGGTGACGTGGAAGCCCTTCTCCGTTCGGGCGGCGGTCGTCCCGTCGGCGCCGTCGGGGGCGGTCCGCTTGCGGACCTCCTCCACGAGGCGAAGGTCGCCGCCCATCAGCGCGCGTGTCGCGACCGTGATCTGCGGCGCCGTCTCGGGACCGAAGATGAGCGACTCCGTCGTGCGCCAGTGCGCCTTCCCGTCGACGGCCTCCGGCGCGGCCGCGAGCTTTCCGCCGCCGAGAAGTC
>DATLLK010000151.1:0-3571 GCA_035537895.1 Planctomycetota bacterium | reverse complement strand
AGCAGGAACGCGACGAGCCCCGCGAGGAGCGCCTCGCGCCGCGAGGGGCGCGCCTGCGGCCCGGCGAGTCGTGCGGCGTCCTCCACCCGAGCGGTTCTATACTCCGCCGCCCGCGGGCGAGTGGCGGAACGGCAGACGCGGGGGTCTTAAAAGCCCCTGAGCCGCAAGGCTCCCTTGAGGGTTCGAGTCCCTCCTCGCCCACGACCTCGCCGAAGGGACCCGTCCGCGGCGTTGGTGCCCGTGGGGGACGGGTAGCATCGACGACATGAAGATCCACATCCGCTACTGCGCGGTTTGAAACTACGAGCCGGCGGCCGTCAGTCTGGCGGCCCTCCTCCTCGGCGAGCTGAAGCAGAAGATCCGCCAGTTGGAGCTCGAGCCGTCGGGCGGCGGGTGCTTCGAGGTCCACGTGGACGGCAAGAAGCTCTGGAGCAAGCTCGAGACGGGCGAGTTCCCCGACGAGCAGGAGCTCTTGAAGGCGATCGCCGGAGGCCGATAGGGCGGACGGGGGTAGAGTCACCCCCCACGGAGGACGAGGTTGGGTTTCTCCCCGCAGGCGAGCCACGAGGTCCACCACCGGAACGCCTACGGGGTCGGCGACCCGCGGCACGCGGCGACGGGCGAGGAGGCCTTCGAGGCGTTCGTGTCGGGGACCGACGCGGAGGGCTTCGCGGGCGACCGCGCGCTCCTCGCGCACGCGCGCGCGTGGTTGACCGAGGACCGGCGCATGGGCGCGCACACGGTGGGGGAGGTCTACCGCCTGCGCTCGGCCGACCGGGTCGAGGCGGTCTTCCTGCGGACCGACGACAACCCGCGCGCGATCCCGGGCATGCCCGGGCGCTTCGAGATCGGCTTCGCGCACGCGATCGAGGTGACGCGCGGCGACGACCTCGCGTTTCGCACGTCGCCGTGCTGGCGCCGGGTCGGCGGCCGCGGGTGGCTGCTCTTCGACCCGGGCATGGTGCCGTCCGTCGCGCGCAGCATGGGGCGCGACGCGCTCGCGAAGGCGCAGGAGGTCTCGCTCGAGCGCGGGCTCTTCCTCGAGCGCGAGGCGCTCGCGCACGCGGTCGCCCTGGGCCCGCGCGCCGTGGACGTGGCGCTGACGCTCCGCTCCACCTCGCTCGCGCGGTCGGTGCGGGAGCGCGCGGCGACGCGCCTTCCCGCGGCGGCGACGCTCGCCGACGTCGTGGTGAGCCTCGCCGAGGTCGCAGGCGCGTGCGATCGCGAGGAGGGCGAGACGTACGCGCGGGCGGCGGGGCGGCTGCTGCTGCGCGCGCCGACGATCGTCGCGGCGACGGGCACGGATCCGGCGGCGTGAGCCTCGCGTGCCCGGAGTGCGGCGCGGCCGCGCCGCGCGGCGTGGTCGCGGGCAAGCCCTACGCGTGCCCGGGCTGCAGGAACCCCGTCCTGCCGGCCGACCTCCCGCTGCCGGCGCCGGCGCCGGCGACGGCCCCCGCGCCCGCGCCCGAGGCGCGCGCGTCGCGCGCGCCGTTGGCGATCCTCGTCTTCGTCGTGCTGGCGGCCGCCTACCTCGGCGCCTACGAGCTCCTGACCGCGCAGGCCAAGCGCGATCGCGAGACGCTGCTGCGCCTCCACGGTCCCGAGATCACGACGTTTCCGGCGCCCCGCGAGGCGGCGGATCCCGAGGACACCACGAAGTACCGCGCGCAGGTCGCGGCGCGCGACCGCTGGCACGACCGGCAGCGCTACGAGGCGCTCGGGCGGCGCATCGACGGGATGTTCGTCGGGCTGCTCGCCGCCTTCGCGTTCCAGACCGCGCTGACGGCCTGGGTCGCGGTCAGGTCGTGGCGGCGCTCGACGTCGAAGGCGGCCGCTTGACGCCCTCGGGGATGCGCAGGGTCACGCCGTCCTTCGGCACGCCGCCGGGCACCGTGGTCCACAGGACGTCGACGACCTGCGAGCCGACGGCGCTCTGGAGGTTCACCATGAAGCGGCGCCGCGCGTCCGTGTCGTAGAAGCGGGCCTGACCGAGGTTGCGCTCGCCCGGGTGCGGCCAGATCGGGACCTTGACGACCGCCGTCTCGGCGCGGTTCCCCGAGAGGTCGACGAAGCAGGAGACCTCGACCTCGAGGCGCAGCGGGCCGCCCAACGCCTCGAGCATCGCCCGCTCGCGGCCCTCGGGGATGACCTCGTAGCGGAGGTAGAAGTTGTGGACGTCGTGGGTGGGGGTGAGCTCGACGCGCATGGGCGAGAAGCAAATCGTGGCGGGGGGGCCGCGTCCACCTTCCGGCGGCGCGTCCCCCGAGCGAGCCTAGTCGCAGCCGGACATGCCGTCCGGGCGGGTCTGGACGCGGCGGTCCATCTCCTTCTTGCGGGCGGCCTTGTCCGTCGGGGACTCGAGCGTCTGCTGGAGCGCCTTCGCGCGGCCCTCGTCGGGCCGGGCGTTCGTGTAGAGGTCGAGGAGCAGGCGCAGCGTGCGCTCGCACCACGGGTCGAGGCTCCGCGCCTTCTCGAGGTAGCCGAGCGCCGCGTCCGGGTCGTCGAAGTGCTCCATCGCGGCCTGACCCAGGTAGAACCAGCCCCGCGTGTCCTTGTCGTTCGCCCGGGTGTAGGCGAGCAGCTCCTTCTTGCCTTCCTCGAGCTGGCCCGCGTGCAGCAGCGTCATGGCGTAGCGCATCTGGGCGTCGGCGAGCTGGTCCTTCTCGCGGGGGTCCACCGTGTCGGGCTGTCCGAGGAGCGCTCGGAGCTCGCGCCACTGCACGAGGGCCTCGTCGAACTTCATCTGGTCGGCGAGCACGCTCGCGAGCGCGTAGCGCAGCACGGCGTCGCGGGGGTAGCGGGTGAGGAGCTCCTCGAAGACCTGCTGCGACTTGATGAACTCGTCGATGGCGCGCAGGATCTGGCCCTTGTTGCGCTTCGCGATGTCCTGGCGCCGCTGGTCGCCGCGCGCGACCAGGATCGCGCGCTCGGTCTCCTTCAGGGCACCGTGCGAGTCGCCGGACCGCAGGAGGAGGTTCGCGTAGGCGAGGCGGCAGCGGAACTCGAGGCTCGCGACGGGGCCTGCGAGGAACTTCGGGTCGCGCGCGCGCAACCGCGTGAGGTCGTCGAGCGCCCCCTTCGGGTTGTTGCCGAACTTGAAGGCGATCCGCGCGTGGGAGTAGAGGAAGCGGGGGTCGCCCGCCACCTCCGTTTCGGGGCGGCCCTCGTGGAGCGCCCGCTCGCGCAGGACGTTCTCGAGCCGGCGCATCGCCGCGCGCGCCTTGGGCTCCTCCTGCGAGAGGACGTAGGCGAGGGTCAGCTGGAAGGCCAGGTCGGGGTCGTTGGGGCAGAGGACGATCGCCCGGTCGAGGAGCGCCGCGCCCTGGCGCGCGGGCGCGGGGTCGCCGGACTCGTCGGACTCGGTCAGGCGCTTGATGGCCTCCTTCGAGAGCTCCTTGCAGGCCTTGTCCTCCTCGGGGCCGGCCATCGCCGACCGCCCGTACTCCCACCTCCGCCTGTCGAAGACGCCCTCGCTCTCCCGAGGCGCCTGCGCGAACGGGTCGAGCACCCCGCCGACCAGGGGGAGGAGCAGGACGAGGGCGTCTTCGACAGGCGGAGGTGGGAGTACGGG
>DATLLK010000150.1:0-3083 GCA_035537895.1 Planctomycetota bacterium | reverse complement strand
TACGAGGACCGCAAGGGCTACGAGGACACGTGGAGGAAGCACCACGTCTCGCCGGTCACGCGGGACGTGTGGCTGTGGCACCGGCGCGACGGGAGGCACGAGCGCGTCACGACCTTCGGCGGCGAGGACAGAAACCCCGCCTTCTCCCCGGACGGCAAGGGCCTCTACTACCTCTCCGAGGCGGAGGGCACCTCGAACGTCCGCCGCTGGACCCGGGACGGGACCGCGCGCGTCACCGCGCACGAGACGCACCCGGTCCGCTACCTCACCGTCGCCGCGGACGGAACGGTCTGCTACGGCTGGGACGGCGGCGTGTACGTCGTGAAGGACGAACCGTCCGCGCGCCCTCGACGCGTGGAGATCCGCGTGGCCGCCGACGACCGGGTGAACGACGTGGTCCGGCTGACCCGGCGCAAGGACGCGACGGAGATCGCGGTGTCCCCCAAGGGGGACGAGATCGCGTTCGTCGTGCGGGGCGACGTGTTCGTCGCCTCCACGGAGCACGGCACGACGCGGCGGGTGACGGCGACCCCGGAGCAGGAACGGTCGATCTCGTGGGGACCGGACGGCACCTGGATGGTGTACGGCGCCGAGCGCGCGTGCAGCGGATCCGACGGCCCCTCCTGGAATCTCTTCCGCGCCTCGCTCGCCCGCGCCGAGGAGGACGAGAGGTTCTTCCGCGCGACCCTGATCACGGAGGAGCCCCTCTTCGCCTGCCCGGCGGACTCGCTCCAGCCGGTCGTCTCCCCGGACGGGACGAAGGTCGCGTTCCTGCGCGACCGTGACGAGCTGTGCGTGCTCGACGTCGCGACGCGTGCCGTCACGTCCGTGCTGCCCGCGGAGGCGAACTACTCCTACCTGGACGGGGACATCCGGTACGAGTGGTCGCCGGACTCGAAGTGGCTCGCCGTCAACTACCTGCCGAACCGCTCCTGGATCGCCCAGGTGGGCGTGATCGAGGTCGCCACGGGGAAGGTGGTGGACGTGACGGCGAGCGGCTACGAGGTGAACCTGCCGAAGTGGTCGCGCGACGGCCGCGCGCTCCTCTTCCTCAGCGAGCAGCACGGCCGCCGCTCGCACAGCGCCTCGGGCGCCGAGGTCGACGCGATCGCGTTCCTCCTCAACCGCGCTGCGTTCGATCGCGCCGTCCTCTCCGAAGAGGAGTACGAGAGGCTCGAGGAGCGGGAGGCGGCCGAGAAGAAGAAGCGTCGGGGCGAGGGGAAGGGGAGTGGCGAGGGCGCGGACGACAAGGGCGAGGCCGAGGCCGAGGTGCCTCCGCCCGTCGTGGAGATCGACTTCGCGTACCCCGAGCGCCGCCGGCGGCGCGTGACGCTTCAGTCCGCCCCCATCGCGGACTACGTCCTCTCCCCCGACGGCGAGACCTGCCTCTACCTGGCCGAGGTGGACGGGAAGTGGGACGTCTGGGGGGTCCGGCCGCGCTCGGGCGAGACCCGCCGGGCCGTCCGGCTCTCCGACGCCGCCGGCGGCGCGCTCTCGCTGTCCAAGGACGGCAAGACGCTGTTCGTCCTTCGCGACGGCGGGCGGATCTCCAAGGCGGACGTGTCGGGGCTCTTCGAGCGGAAGCGGAAGCGCGGGGGGGGCGACGGCCCCGAGGGCGGCGACCGTGGGCCGCAGGTGGAGGCCAAGGACGTCGCCTTCGCGGCGGAGATGGCGGTCGACACCGCCGCGGAGCGCGCGCACCTCTTCGAGCACATGTGGCGGCAGGTCCAGAAGAAGTTCTACCGGGCGGACCTCCACGGTCGCGACTGGCGGATGCTGCACGACGCCTACGCCCGGTTCCTTCCGCAGGTCGCGGACGACCACGACTTCGCCGAGCTCGCGAGCGAGTTGCTCGGCGAGCTGAACGCCTCGCACACCGGCTGTCGCTGGCGGCCCCTCGACGAGGACCACCAGGGCGCGGAGACCGCCGCGCTCGGGCTGCTGTTCGACCTGCGGCACACGGGCGACGGGCTGCCCGTCGTCGAGGTGCTCCGGGGCGGTCCCTGCGACCGGGCGGACGCCACGGTGCGCGTCGGCGAGATCCTGACGGCGATCGACGGCCGGCCGCTCGACGCGAGCGCGGACCCGTGGCCCCTCCTGGACCACCGCGACGGCCAGCGCGTGAGGCTCTCGCTCCGCGACCCCACGAGCGGCGCCACGCGCGAGCAGGTCGTGCGCGCGATCGATGCCGCCGAGGAGGCCCGCCTGCTGTACGAGCGGCTCCTCGACCGCCGCCGCGCGATCGTGGAGCGGGCATCCGAGGGCCGCATCGGGTACGTCCACGTCGCGGGCATGAACGACAGGAGCTTCCGGCGGCTCTTCGAGGAGGCGTTGGGGCGCAACGCGAACAAGGAGGCCCTGATCGT
Organism: Planctomycetota bacterium; assembly: GCA_035537895.1. GTDB lineage: Bacteria > Planctomycetota > PLA2 > PLA2 > JAEUHO01 > DATLLK01. The sequence goes on along the minus strand of DATLLK010000150.1, from coordinate 717 downwards.
CGACACCCGCTTCAACGGCGGCGGGTGGCTCCACGACCAGCTCGTGGTCTTCCTCTCGGGAAAGCGGTACGCCGACTTCGTCCCGCGCGGCAAGGAGCCCGGTCGATTCGGGGGAGAGCCGTTCCAGCGCTGGGACCGACCGTCGTGCGTGCTCGTGAGCGAAGGCAACTACTCCGACGCGCACTTCTTCCCGTATGCGTACCAGTCGCTGGGACTCGGGAAGGTGGTCGGGGCTCCCCTCGCCGGCACGGCGACGGCCGTCTGGTGGGAGCGGCTGATCAACCCGGCGCTGGTCTTCGGGATCCCGCAGGTCGGGATGGTGGGCGAGGACGGCGCCTACCTCGAGAACCGCACCCTCGAACCGGACGTCGTCGTGCTCCAGGACCCCGTGAAGGTCGCGCAGGGCGAGGACGAGCAACTCCTGGCCGCCGTGCGCGTACTGCTCGGGACGATCGGTGCCAAGTGAGATCCGCGCAACTCGGGTCCTGTCCTCGGGGCGGGGAGCCGAGAGCGCGCGCGCCCCGCGCCGCGCGCGTGATGCGACGACCGACCGGATGCGCGGGGGCGGCGACTGGATCCCGCCGTCGCGCGGCTAGAGTGGTCCGGCTTCGGCCATGTCGACCTCGACCGTTCCCGCGACCTTCGGCACGACGAACCGGAAGGACTCCTCCCCGGGCACCACGAGGACGACGGTCGGGTCGTCGAAGGACCGGACCC
>DATLLK010000149.1:0-13966 GCA_035537895.1 Planctomycetota bacterium | reverse complement strand
CTGCTGCGCGGCCCCAAGCCGGTTTCATAGCGGTCCCTCCGGGCGGTCCTTCCCCCGCCGCTCCCGCGCGAGAGGGGCGCCGTGGTACGTTCCGCCGCCCCCGGAGGACTCGACCGATGTCGCGGCGCCTGCGCCCGTTCGCGCTGCTCGCCCTGCTCGCGCTCGTCGCCTGCGGACGCGACACCGGCGGCGCGCCGTCGGACGGCTCGTCGTCCGGCGCCGCGTCGGGAGGGAAGGCCGGGACGACCTTCGTCTACGCGCGGGGCAAGGCGTCGCCGACGCTCGACCCCGCGGAGGCGACCGACGGGGAGTCGGCCCTCGTCCTCGTCAACGTCTTCGACACGCTCGTCCGCTACGTCCGCGGGGGGCCCGAGCTCGAGCCCGGGCTCGCCGTCTCGTGGGAGGACGGCAAGGACGGCATGTCCACGACGTTCGTCCTCCGCGAGGGCGTCACGTTCCACGACGGGGCGCCGCTCGACGCGGACGCGGTCGTGGCCAACTTCGAGCGCCAGCGCGACCCCGAGCACCGGTGGCACTTCTCGCCGCGCTACCCGTACTGGGGCGACCTCCTCGACTTCGTCAAGCAGGTCACTGCGGTCGACGCCCGGACCGTGCGGTTCGAGTTCTCCGCGCAACCGCCCGCCTTCTTCCTCCACCTCATGGCGCTGTTCACGAACGGCATCGTGAGCCCCCGGGCGCTCGCGAAGGGCAAGGACCACGTCGCGTGGAACCCCGTGGGCACGGGGGCCTTCCGCTTCGTTGCGAAGGAGGGGGACGAGATCCGGCTCGCCCGCAACGACGCGTGGTGGGGGGGAGCGCCCGGGATCGAGCGCCTCTCCTTCGTCGTGGTCCCCGACGTGCACACCGCGTTCCTGCGTCTCGAGACGGGCCAGGTCCACGGGATCGACAACGTCGCCGCGCGCGACGTGGCCCGGGTGCGAGGGGACGCCCGCTTCCGGCTGGAGCAGGTGGAGGCCGGCCTGTCGGTCTGCTACCTCGCGATGAACAACGACAAGCCGCCGTTCAACGACGTCCGCGTGCGCAGGGCCGTCGCGCTCGCGATCGACAAGAAGCGGATCGTGGACGCGGCGTACGAGGGGCTCGCGACGCCGATCTCGACGCTCCTCCCGCCGGGCGTCGCGTTCCACGCCGCGATCCCCGACCGTCTGCGCGACACGGAGGCGGCGAAGCAGCTGCTGGCGGAGGCGGGGGCGGCGGGCCGCAAGGTGGAGCTGCGCTTCCCCAGCAACCCGCGGCCCTACCTCCCGGACCCGAACGCGCTCGCCGCGCAGCTGCGCGACGACCTGCGGGACATCGGCCTCGAGGTGACGCTGCGCAAGGAGGAGTGGGCCGCCTACCTGAAGCAGGCCCAGAACGGGGAGCACGAGATGTGCGTCCTCGGCTGGAGCCCCGACGTCCCCGACGCGGACAACTACCTCCACGTGCTGCTGTCGAAGACCAGCGCGGAGAAGCCCAACGCGCAGAACGTCTCCTTCTACCGATCCGAGGCCTTCCACGAGCGCGTGGCGAAGGCCCGCTACTCGCGGGACGAGGCGGAGCGGCGGCGGCTGTACGCGGAGGCCCAGCAGATCGCCTTCGACGACGCGCCCATGGTCCCCCTGATCGCCCAGCCGCGGACCGCGGCGACGCTCTCGGGCGTCGAGGGCTTCCGCCTCGAGCCGGTCTCGAGTCCGCGCTTCGCGTGGACGCGGCTGCGGAAGTAGACGCGCACGCCGTGCTCGGGTACGCCGCCCGGCGCCTCCTCCTCGCGCTCCCGCTCCTCCTCGTGGTGTCGGCGATCTGCTACGGGCTGACCGACGTGCTGCCCGGCGACCCGGCGACGGCGCGTCTCGGCCAGCACCGGTCGAAGGAGGCGGTCGAGGCGTTCCGGCGCGAGAAGGGGCTCGACGACCCGTTCCCCGTGCGCTACGGGCGGTTCCTGTGGGGCGCCGTGCGCGGGGACTTCGGCGACGACTGGGTGAGCCCCGGCCTGCGCGTGGGCTCCGAGATCCGTCACCGGTTCCCGGCGACGTTCGAGCTGACCCTGGTCGCGATGACGATCGCCGTCGTCCTGGGCCTCCTCGTGGGCGCCGTCGGCGCGGCGTTCCCGCGGCGCGTGACCGACACCGTGGGGCAGGTCCTCGCCGTGGTCGGGTCCTCGGTGCCCGTGTTCTGGCTCGGCATGATGGCGATGCTCCTCTTCGCCGTCGTCCTGCGCTGGCTGCCGATCCCGGACTGGTCCCCGCGCGCGATCGCCGAGGACGCGCGCTTCACGACGGACTTCCTCCTCCTCGAGTCGCTGTTCCGCGGCGACTTCGAGGCCTTCGGCCGCGCCCTCTCGCTCCTCGCGCTGCCCGCCCTCTGCCTCTCGACGATCCCCCTCGCGGTGATCACGCGCATGACGCGGTCCACGATGCTGGAGGAGCTGGGCAAGGACTACGTCCGCACGGCCCGCGCGAAGGGCGCCCCCGAGAGGCGGGTCGTCGGGCGCCACGCGCTCGCCAACGCCCTGATCCCCGTCGTCACCGTGACCGGGCTCCAGACGGGGGCGCTGCTCGGCGGCGCCGTCCTGACGGAGACCGTCTTCGCGTGGCCGGGGCTCGGCTCCTACGTCGTGGACGGCGTCCGCGGGAACAACACGCCCGTCGTCGTCGCGGGCGTGCTCCTCTTCTCGACGACCTTCGTCCTCGTCAACCTCGTGGTGGACCTGCTCTACCACGCGATCGACCCGCGGCTCCGGCGCGGTGGCCGATGAAGGGCGTCCGCGTCCTCGCCCGCCTGCGGCGCGACCCGCTCTTCTGGGCGGGGGCCGTGCTCGTCCTCGCGGTCGTGCTCACGGCGACGTTCGCCGACCTGGTCTCGTCCCATCCGGCCGACCGCCGCGTGGGGCCGCCGCGGACGGCGCCCTCCGCCCTGCACGCGCTCGGCACGGACGGGAACGGCTACGACGTATGGAGCCGGCTCGCGCACGGCGCGCGCGCGAGCCTCGTCACGGGGCTGTGCGCGGTGGCGATGGCGCTGCTGCTCGGGCTCCCGCTCGGCGCCGTCGCCGGGTACGCGGGCGGCGCGTGGGACGGCCTCCTCATGCGCGCGACCGACGTCATGCTCGCGTTCCCGAGCGTGCTCCTCGCGCTCGTGATCGCGGCCGCGGCCGGCGGCGGGAGCCTGTGGACGCTGGTCCTCGCCGTGGGGGCGGTGCAGGTGCCGATCTTCGCCCGTCAGGTCCGGGCGAGCGTGATGCAGGCCTCGCAGGAGGACTGGGTCCTCGCGTGCCGCGCGGGCGGCATCCCGCCCGCCCGCACGCTGTTCCGCCACGTCCTGCCGAACTGCCTCGCGCCCGTCATGGTGCTCGCGACGCTCGGCGTGGGGAGCGCGATCCTCTCCGCGGCGGGCCTCTCCTGGCTCGGTCTCGGACCCGACCCGACGGCCCCCGAGTGGGGGGTGATGCTCCAGGACGCCTTCAAGTTCGTCCGGGACCGGGAGCAGTGGATCGTCGTGCCGCCCGGGGTCGCGATCGCCGTCACGGTCCTCGGCTTCAACCTCCTCGGCGACGCGCTCCGCTCCGCGTTCGACCCGCGGCTCACCCGCTGACCGCTCGCGGACCCCGACCGGGCCCCTCTGCCGGGGAGGCGTCGCGGGCCTCCGAACGCTTACAGACCGGTGACACGACGCGCGGTAGCGTGTCGCGCCACCCGCCGCCCGGAGCCTCCATGCGCCTTCCCCTCGCCCTCCTCGCCGCCGTCCTGCTCCTCGCCGCGTGCTCCACGGGCAAGCGCGACATGTCCGGGCAGGCGTCGCGCGGCTTCGCCGTCCCCGACTACGAGATCCTGTGGGACGTCGCCGGCAAGGAGATGGCGCGCGCCGGGTTCCCGCCCGACCTCGACGCGTCGAACCGCGACGCCCGCGTCCTCGTGTCGCGCTGGCAGGTGCAGCTCATGCAGTTCGCGGGCAGGGGCTGGCGCGAGCAGGCGACGCTGCGCCTCGTGCCCGTCGAGGGGCAGGCGAACCGCTGGACCGTCGAGGCCAACGTCACACGCGAGTACAACACCGAGGTGAAGGACCCGAGCAACCCGGCGAAGGCGAAGTGGGAGAGCCCCGAGCGGATCGGCACGAAGGAGCGGCAGATCGTCTACGGGATCGAGACCTTTTTCATCGGCCACGACGTCTCGCCCCGCTTCCGCACCGACTACGACATGCCGGCCTCGACGCCCGTCATCCCGCCGACGAAGTGACCGGGCGCGGCGTTTCGGTTGTCTTGCGGCACTGCGATCGTACGGCGCGCTGGCTGGGGGCGCTCGGGCTCCTTCCTCCTCCTCGCGTACAGGAGTACGCGTCGTCGTCCTCATGGGCCCTCCGCACCCCATCCAGCGTGCCGACCCGTTCCGGGGAGGTTCTCGCAGGGAGAGACGTAGCGCAGCGGCTGGGGAGACGCCGGCAGGCTCGACCTGCCGCAGGAGTTCAGAAACGACGTACCAGCAGCGCGACGTAGCGGTCGTCCGGCCCGCGCGTCAGCACGAGCGTCGCGCGCGCCCCGCCGCGCGGGCGCAGGCGGCGACGCCAGGCCTCCGGCGGGTCCGCGATCCCTCGCTGCCGCAGCTCGAGGTCGCCGACGTCGCGCGCCGCGAGCTCCGCCCTCAGCGCGCGCGGGTCCGCGGGGAGGACCGCCTCGACGCGGTCGCACCGCGCCCAGGGCATCGCCCGGTCGCCGAGGAGGTAGGCGATGCGGGGGTGGACCGGCGCCGCGCCCGCGGCGATCGCCGCCTCGCCCACGAGGCCCGCGACGACGACGGCGGGGTCGGGGTCGAGCAGGACGTCGCCCGGACGGGGAGCGCGCGCGTCGGGCCAGGGGCACCCTGCCCCGTCGAGGGAGGCGCCCGAGGGCAGCACGAGCGCACGCCGCGCGGCGGAGATCGCGAGCGCGCCGAACCCGGTTCGCGCCTCCCGCAGGCGGCCGTCGAGCGAGACGAGCTCGACGCCCGCGTCCGACGGTGGCGACGGCAGAGCCGGAGGGAGCTTCACGAGGAGGTGGCCGAACCGGGCGGCGAGGGCCGCCCACGTCGCGGCCGGCGGCTCGAACCGGTCCGGGTCGCGCGTCCGCTCGCCGCCCGCGCGACGATCCGGGTCGAGGAAGGCCGCGTCGCACTCGACCTGCGCTGTCGCGACGTCGCCCACGACGACCTCGACGCGGGCGTCGACGCCCGCCGCGCGCGCGTTGTGCGCGAGGAGGGCGGCCCGCGCCGGGTCGCGCTCGACGGCGACGACGTGGCGGCCCGCCCGGGCGAGCGCGATCGTGTCGAGGCCGACGCCGGCGCACAGGTCGGCGACCCGGGGAAACGCGTGGAACCGGGCGGCCCGCTCTTCGGCCACCGGCGCGGGCGTCGCCTGCTCGAGCGCCTCCCGCGTGAACAGGAGCGCCTCGGCGAGCGGCGTCTTCACGGCCGCGCGGACGCGGAGGTCGTCCTGCGCGAGGACCGCCCGGGCGTCCTCGGCCCCGACCCGAGCCTCGACCGCCGTTCGCCGCCGTCCCTCGGGCTCGCCGCGCGTCGCGCGCGCGACCTCGAGCGCGCGCTGCCCCTCGGGCGAGCACAGCGTGCGTGCGGTCCGCGCGTCCATCCCGTGAAGCCTATCCCCCCGGGGGCGAGCCCGGACCTTGGCGCGACCGTGGCACAATCGGAGGCCCGGTGCCCGTACCGGACGCGGAGGCGGAGATGGCGCGAGCGACGCCGCGGACGATCTTCCTGGCGCTGGCCGCGGTCCTGATCGCGTCGGTGGGCCTCGTCGCGGCGGCGCCGGACCGCGAGGCGCTGCAGCGACGGGAGTTCGAGGGGAAGCGGTTCAAGATCCGCGTCGTCTCGGCGGGCGAGCACTTGAAGCTCGGGCTCTGGTGCCGCGACGCCGGTCTCGTCGCGCAGGCGACCGCGGAGTTCGTCCGCGCCGTCGAGGTCGGCGAGGGGCAGTCGCGGGCCGCCGAGCGCGTGCTCGCCCTGATGCGCAGCCTCGACGACAAGTTCTGGAAGACGGTCAACCCGCACCCCTCGAAGGCCTACCTCGACACGTACGAGAAGAAGCTGCGCGTCATCGAGGAGAACCGCGACGAGAGCCTGTTCAAGCTGGCGCGGGACGGGCACAAGCAGGGTCTCGAGGACCTCGCTCTCGACGTCTGGTCGGGGCTCCTGCGCGACGCCGACACGCCGCTGCGCTTCGACGCGAAGGAGCAGGTGCTGCTCGCCGCGGGGGCGATCCCGCCCGACGTCTCCGCGAAGATCAAGGCCGAGGCGATCACGGTCAACGGGCAGCTCTACCTGCGCGACGCCTTCCTCCAGATGATCCCGCAGGTGAAGGAGATCCGGGAGTGGACGGGGGAGCGGGTGCGCGTGCGCGCGCAGGCGGGCGCGGCGCTGCCCGAAGACCTGCTGGCCTCGCTCGAGGCCCTGCTGCCCTTCCTGCAGGAGGACATGGGGGGGCGGCCGAGCCGGCGCATGACGATCTTCGTCTTCGGCGACCGCGCGACCTACGGCTCCTGGCTGGGGGCCGCGAAGCTGTCGCAGTTCACGGCCGCGAGCGGGCTCGCCGACGGGGCGACGAGCACGGCCCTCGTCTGCGCCGAGGGCCTGCCCGCCGAGTCGGTCCGCGGGATGGCGATGCACGAGATGACGCACCTCTTCCAGTACGGCGTCACGCCGGCCGTGATGCCCTCCTGGTACTCCGAGGGCTTCGCCGAGACGTACGGCGGGGACGGCACCTTCGTCTGGAAGGACGGGAAGCTCGAGGCGGGGGGGATGATGGAGCGCTCGCGCGTCACGGCGCTCGCCGCCGCGGAGAACTACATCCCGTTGAAGGACCTCGTGGCGGGCGACGCGCTGAAGCTCCTCGCGCTCGACAAGTCGAAGGGCGGGCGCTTCTACGCGGAGTCGTGGGCGCTGCTGCGCTACATGCGCACGTCGGCGGGGCCGGACCTCGTCGCGCGCTTCCGCCTCTGGGAGATCGCGTGCCGCGGCGCCGCGGTGGGGGCGCAGGCCGGCAAGCCCCGCGAGCAGGACACCGCGCCGGCGACGCAGGCGTTCGAGCGCGCCTTCGGCCCGGACCTCGGCAAGATCGAGGCCGGTTTCAAGGAATGGCTCGCCGCCCCGAGGTAGGCGGGCGGCTGCGCCCTAGCTGCGCTTCTTGCGGCGCGTGCGCTTGGCGGCCTTCTTCGTCCTTGCCGCCTTCTCGGCCTGGCTCTTCTTGCGCAGGTCGGCGGCGTGGGCGCGGCGGTACGTCTGGATGTCCTTGAACTTCCCCGACTTCGTCCGGACGGCGTAGAGCTTCGTGCCCTTCGAAGAGCGCAAGGTCGTCCGGCGCCCCGCGGTCGACGCGCGAGTCGCCTTGCGAGCGCCCTTCTTCGCGCGGACGGCCTTCTTCGCTCGGGCCTTGGTCGCCGCGCCCTTCACGGCCGCCGCAGGCTTCTTCGCCTTCGCCGTCGCAGGCTTCTTCGCTTTCGCCGTCGCGGGCTTCGTCGCCTTCACGGGCGGCTTCGCGGCCGCGAGCGGGGGCACCTCGATGCCGGCCAGCCGGCGCAGCACGTAGGGCAGGATGCCGCCGTGGCGCAGGTACTCCGCCTCGACCGGCGTGTCGACGCGGGCCCGGACCTGGAACGACTTCGCCGCGCCCGCGGGGTCCGTCGCGACGACGACGAGCGTCGAGCGCGGTTCCACTCCGGCCTCGATCCCGCGGACCTCGAAGGTCTCGCGGCCCGAGAGCCCGAGCGTCGCGCGGCTCTCGCCCGGCAGGTACTCGAGCGGCAGCACGCCCATCCCGACGAGGTTGCTGCGGTGGATGCGCTCGTAGGACTCGGCGATCACGGCCCGCACGCCGAGCAGGAGGGTGCCCTTCGCGGCCCAGTCCCGCGACGAGCCCGTCCCGTACTCCTTGCCCGCGAGCACCACGAGCGGGGTGCCCGACGCCCGGTAGCGCTCGGCGGCCTCGAAGATCGACACCGGGTCGCCGGTCGGGAGGTGCTCGGTGATGCCGCCCTCCGTGCCGGGGACGAGGAGGTTGCGCAGCCGGATGTTGGCGAAGGTGCCGCGCGTCATGACGCGGTCGTTCCCGCGGCGCGCGCCGAACGAGTTGAAGTCGGCGTGCCCGACGCCCCGCTCGACGAGGTAGCGCCCCGCCGGGCCGTCCTCCGGGATGTGGCCCGCAGGCGAGATGTGGTCCGTCGTGACGCTGTCGCCGAGGACCGCGAGCGCCCTCGCGCCGCGCAGCGGGCGCATCGGGCGAGGCGTCGGGTCGAGGCGCTCGAAGAAGGGCGGCGACTGCACGTACGTGCTGCCGGCATCCCAGGCGTAGGTCTCGCCCTCCGGGCTCTCGAGCGCGTTCCAGCGGTCGTTGCCGTCGAAGACCTTCGCGTACCGGGCGCGGAACAGGTCGGCGGTCAGCGCCGCCTGCGCGTCCGCGATCTCCCGCGGGCTCGGCCATACGTCGGCCAGGTGGACCGGCTTGCCGTCCGGCCCGACGCCCAGCGGCTCCCGCGTCAGGTCGCGCTCGACGGTCCCCGCGATCGCGTAGGCGACGACGAGGGGCGGGCTCGCGAGGTAGTTCGCCTTCACCTCGGGGTGCACGCGGCCCTCGAAGTTGCGGTTGCCCGAGATCACCGCGGCCGCCACGATCCCGGAGGAGGCGATGCCGCGGCTCACCGCCTCGGGCAGGGGGCCCGAGTTCCCGATGCACGTGGTGCAGCCGTAGCCCACCGTGTGGAACCCCAGCCGTCGCAGCGGCTCCGACAGGCCGGCCCGGTCGAGGTAGTCGGTCACGACGCGCGAGCCGGGCGCGAGGCTCGTCTTGACCCACGGCGCGGCCGAGAGCCCCCGCTCGACGGCCTTCTTCGCGAGCAGTCCCGCCGCGAGCAGGACGCTCGGGTTGCTCGTGTTCGTGCACGACGTGATCGCGGCGATCACGACCGCGCCGTGCCCGACGTCGCGCGCGCCCTCGACCAGCGTCGCCGTGCGGCCGAGCGCCTCCGGCGCGAGGCCGAAGCCGCGGTCCGCGGTGGACTTCGGAAGGCTCGCCTCGAACTCCGAGGCGACGTCGGTCAGCGCCACCCGGTCCTGCGGCCGCTTGGGGCCGGCCATGCAGGGCACGATCGCGGACAGGTCGATCTCGACCACGTCGGTGAACACGGGATCCGGCGCGCCGGCCGTGCGGAAGAGGCCCTGCTCCTTCGTGTAGCGCTCGACGAGGTCCACGAGCCCGTCGGGCCGGCCCGAGAGGCGCAGGTAGGCGAGCGTCTGCTCGTCGACGGGGAAGAAGCCCATCGTCGCGCCGTACTCGGGCGCCATGTTGGCGACGGTCGCGCGGTCGGGGAGCGCCATCGAGGCGAGCCCGGGGCCGAAGAACTCGACGAACTGGTCCACGACGCCCTTCCTGCGCAGGACCTGGGTCACCGTCAGGACGAGGTCGGTCGCCGTCACGCCGGGCGCGAGCGCCCCGAGCAGGCGCACGCCCGTCACGCGGGGCGTCAGCATCCGCAGGGGCTGGCCGAGCATCACGGCCTCGGCCTCGATGCCGCCGACACCCCATCCGACGACGCCGAGGCCGTTGATCATCGTCGTGTGCGAGTCGGTGCCGACGAGGCTGTCGGGGAACGCCGTCACGCGCCCGTCGACCTTGCGCGTCTCGACCACGCGCGCGAGGTACTCGAGGTTCACCTGGTGCACGATGCCCGTAGCGGGCGGCACCGCCCGGAAGTGGCGGAAGGCCTTCTGGCCCCACTTCAGGAACCGGTAGCGCTCCGCGTTGCGGCCGAACTCGACCTCCACGTTGTGCGCGAGCGCGTCGGGCGTCCCGAAGGCGTCCACCTGCACGCTGTGGTCGATGACGAGGTCGACCGGGACGAGCGGGTTGATCTTCCGCGGGTCGCCCCCGAGCCGCCGCATCGCGTCGCGCATCGCGGCGAGGTCGACGATGCACGGCACGCCGGTGAAGTCCTGCAGGACGACGCGCGCGGGCGAGAACGGCACCTCGGCCTGGCCCGGGTCCTTCGCGTTCCAGCGGGCCAGCGCGAGCACGTCCTCCTCCGTGACGGCGAAGCCGTCCACGTTGCGGAGCGCCGCCTCGAGCACGACGCGCAGCGAGTAGGGGAGCCGGGCGACGTCGGGCGCGCCGGCCCGGGCGAGGGCGTCGAGTCGGAAGACGGCGACGGGGCCGGAGGCGGTGCGCAGCGTCGCGCGGGCGCCGAACGCGTTCTTCGCGGTCGTCATGGGACCCAAGGGCTCCGAGGGGGGCCGTCAGCCTACGGGCGCGCGCAGCAGCCGAAAGGATCGGGAGGGCAGGTCACCGGCTCGCGGCCGGGTCCTTCGACCGCCCGACGGCCCGCTCGATCACGGCGGCGTGCGCGGGGATGAACCAGGCCTGCGTCTCGCGCAGGCCCGCGCCCTCCGCGACGTTCATGATGCTGCGCGGGTCGGTCTCGTCGTGGCCCAGGCCGAAGAGGTGACCGACCTCGTGCGCGCCGGTCAGCGCCATCGAGCCCGCGTAGCCGTCGATCAGGCAGCGCACGCGGTCGGCGCGCAGGTGCTCGAGCGGGACGCCCTTGACGGCGGCCGAGCCCGAGAGGCTCTCGAGGTCCGGGCGCCCGACGGGTGGGTCGAGCGCATTGGGTTGGAAGATCGTGCGCCGCAGGTACGTCGCGTACACCTCCGCGCGCCCCTCGCCGGGGAAGGCACGCCCGCCGGCCACGTCGTCGTCGCCCGCGATCACGACGGTGAACGCGTCGTGCGGCTTCACGTCCTTCGGCCGTTCGGTCACGAAGGACACGGCGAAGGAGACGCCGGGGATCGCCGTCCCGTCCTCGTTGCGCAGGAAGAGCCGGTTCATCTTGCCCAGCACGCGCGCGAGCAGCTCCTCCCGGACCCGGAAGTCGACGGTGCCCTCGTAGCCGCGCGTGCCGAGCCCGAGCTCGGCGAGGTCCTTCTCGATCGTCTTCGGGGGACGGCTCTTCTCCTCGCCGAACGACACGACGACGACCTTGCACCCCGGCTCGGCGCGGTACCTGGCCGGCGCGCGCAGGCCCATCACGGGCCCGAATCCCTCGGCCGGCAGCCGGTTGGCCTCGATCGGCTCCGGGCCCTTGGGACCCGTCCGCCACGGGATCCACCGCAGGAGCGAGGCATAGCCGCACGTGCCCACGTACGGCGTGCGGCTCTCCGCGTCCCCGTAGCGCTGGTCCTTCAACGCCGCGAGGAGGTCGGCGTCCTTCGGGGGCTTCACCCCCTTCCCGCGGGCGCTCGCGGCGAGCATGCGGACCGCCATCCACGCGAGCAGCGTCCGCGGCATGGGGACGGCCGGGACGTCCGCCTTCGACTCCGCGTCGAGCGCGTCGAGGAGGGCCCGGGGCGAGCCGTCGGCCAGGAGTTGCGGCAGGCCCGCGAGGAACAGCACCCGATCCGGGGGGAGGTCGCGCGCGCGGGGCGCGGCGCCCGACAGCGTGCCGTCGGAGGCGAGGACGGGCACGTCCCAGTGGAGGCCTTCGAGCGCTCGGAGCGCGGACTCGAGGAGCGCGGGCTCGCCCACCACCACGAGGCGGTCGCATCCCGCGTCGCGCAGCCCCGCGAGCGCCGAGGCCGGCGCCGAGCCCGGCGGCACGCGCACCGCGCCGACCGTCGACTGCGAGGGCCCGAGGTTGCGCTGGATCGCGGCCTCGAGCTCGTGGCCCCGCGGCGTGTCCTCGACGACGAACCCCGGCTTCTTCGAGCCACAGGGGGCCGCGAGCGCGTTCACGACGGCCAGCGCGTGGTCGACGGGCCAGGCGCCGAGGAAGAGCACGGGGTCCTTGCCGTCGAGGATCGGGCGGGGGGGCGCGCTCCCGACGAGGATCAGCGGGACGCGGCCCTTGCGGGCGCGCGCGACGAGCGCGTCGACGGTGCGCCCGGTCGCGGCGGCGACGACGGCGTCCGCCCGCGCCTTGACGGCGGCCTCGTAGGCCCGGACGACCTCCGCGGGGTCGTCGGCGTCGTCGTAGCGCACGACCTCGACCCGCCGGGTCTCGGGGCCCGCCGACGGATCCGTGACGGCGGCCGCGTGCCGCGCGCCGGCCCACGTCTCCTCGCCCGCCGCCGCCATCGAACCGGACTGCGTCGCGATCACCGCGACGCGCAGGGGCGCGCGGTCCGCGGCCTCCACGGGGGCGACCGCGAGCGCGAGCCCGGCGAGGAGGAGCGCGCACGCCCGACTCCGCCGGGAGGAGACGGGGCGGCCGTTGCGTTCGCGCCGCATGGGCCGGGAGCATAGCGCCGGCGCCGCCGGCCTCGCAGGGCCCCTCCTCCGCGCGGCCGGGGAATCGCCCCGCGTGGGATGATCCGCCGTCCGGGGCGCGTTCCTCCCCCGGTACACCTCGGAGATGCGCCATGTCCCGTCCGTCGCACCCCGCCCGGAGGGGCCTCGCCGTCGCCCTGGCCCTCGGGCTGGGGGTCTGGGGGCTCTACGGCCTCGGGGGCTGCGGAAAGGAGGAGGCGCCCCCCGCCGCCCGTCCGAAGGCCGGCGAGGCCGAGCCCCGCGCGATGGGCACCATGCAGGACAGCGGGCTGGACAAGCCGCCGCCGGGCGCCGGCGGGGTCGCGACCGAGAAGGAGGCGCTGCCGCCGCCCGCGTTCCGATTCGAGGACGCCACCGTCGAGTCGGGCCTCAACGACTGCATGAACCACAGCGGCACGGGCGGCGTGAAGGAGTACCTGCTCGAGGCCGTCGGCCCGGGCCCGGCCGTGCTCGACTTCGACAACGACGGGCATATGGACCTCTACGTCCCCGACGGGGACGTGTTCGGCAACTACGACCTCGTCCACGAACCCGACCCCAAGGAGGAGGGGAAGACCCGCCCCGCGCTCAGGCCGAAGGACCCGAAGCCGACGCCGCACCGCGACCGGCTCTTCCGGAACCTGGGCGGCGGGAAGTTCGAGGACGTCACGGACAGGGCCGGGGTCGGCGACGACCGGTGGTCGTTCGGCGCGCTCGCCTTCGACGTCGACGCGGACGGCTGGACCGACGTCTTCGTCGCCAACTACGGCCGCTGCCGCCTGTGGCGCAACAAGGGCGACGGCACGTTCGAGGACGTCGCCGAGGCGATGGGGGTCGCCGGCGACCCGACGATGTGGAGCACCTGCGCGACGTGCGGCGACTACGACGGCGACGGCTGGCTCGACCTGTTCGTCGCGCGCTACGCCGACCCGGCCGTGGAAGTCGAGCGCCAGCGGAAGGCGCGCGGGCTCGCGGTCGGGTCGTCGGTGGACAAGATCCCGGGGCGCTCCTGCAAGTGGCGCGAGCTCGACGCCTACTGCGGCCCCGTGGGCCTGAAGGCCCAGCCCGACACGCTCTACCGCCGCGAGGAAGGTGGCACGTACCGCGACGTCACGAAAGAGACGCGCATGGTCCCCAAGGCGCCCAAGTACGGTTTCACGTCGTTCTTCTTCGACTACGACCAGGACGGTCTCGCCGACGTCTTCATCGTCAACGATTCCGAGGAGAACTTCCTGTGGCGACAGTCCCGCGACGCGAAGGGCGGCATCTCGTTCGAGGACGCCTCGGAGCGCACGGGGGTCAAGTACGGCCAGCAGCAGAACCCGCAGGCGAGCATGGGCGTCGCGACGGCGGACATCAACCAGGACGGTCTGCTCGACATCTTCGTCACCAACTTCAGCCACGACTACAACAACGTCTACCTGGGCCACCGCTACCCGGGCGGCGTCTCCTTCAAGGACCGCGGCCTGCAGCTGATGGGGCAGGCGGTCTTCTACGACCTGTCGTGGGGCTGCGGCTGGTACGACTTCGACCTCGACGCCGACCTCGACCTGATGGTCGCCAACGGGCACGTGTACAAGGAGATCGACATCTTCGAGAAGACGGGCACGGCCTACGAGCAGTACCCGGCGGTGTTCGAGTGCCTCGACGCGAAGAAGCCGAAGCTCCGCGAGGTGGGCCCCAAGCCCTTCAAGGG
>DATLLK010000148.1:0-5303 GCA_035537895.1 Planctomycetota bacterium | reverse complement strand
CGGCGTGACCCAGGGCGGGGAGACTACCCGCCTCGCGCCGCCCGGCGAAGCAAGCCCGACGCGCTCGGCCGGGTCACGCCAGGCGGGCGCGGATCTCGCGGGCGACGCGCTCCCCCACGCCGGGGACCGCCGACAGGTCCTCGAAGGGCGCGTGCCGGATGCCCTCCACGCTGCCGAAGCGCGTGAGGAGCGCGAGGCGGCGGCGGGGGCCGAGGCCGGGGATGCCGTCGAGCGCCGTGCCCGTCAACGCGGCGCTCCGCCGCTTCGCCTGGTAGCGCCCCGCGAAGCGGTGGGCCTCGTCCCGCACGCGCACGAGGACGCGCAGCGCCGGGTCGTCCGGAGCGAGGACCAGGGGCTCCTCGCGCCCGGGCACGACGATCCGCTCGGGCGTGTGGGCGCCCCCCGTCGCGCGCCGGGCCTTCGCGAGCCCGACGACCGCGGGCGGCTCGACGCCCAACCCGCGGATCGCCTCGAGCGCCGCCGCCACCTGGCCGGGGCCGCCGTCGATCAGCACGAGGTCGGGCAGCGGTCCCAGGCCCGCGCCACGGGCGAAGCGCCGCCGCAGCACCTCCGCCATCCCGGCGTAGTCGTCCCCGCCCGGGGCCTCGCGGATCGCGAAGTGCCGGTACGAGTCCTTGTCGGGGACGCCGGCGGCGAGGACCGCCATCGCGGCGACCGGCTCCCGCCCCGCGGTGTGCGAGAGATCGTAGCCCTCGATCCGCGCCGGCGGCGTCGGCAGCCCGAGAACGGTCGCGAGCGCGGCGAGGCCGCCCGCCGCCGCGCGCGCCGAGAGGGAGTGCTCCTCGAGCGCGAGCGCCGCGTGGCGCTGCGCCATCGTGACGAGGGCCACGCCCGCGCCGCGGCGGGGCACGCGGACGTCGACGCGGCCGCCTCGCAGGCCCGAGAGCACCTCCGCGACGCCTTCGACGTCGTCGGGCTCCTCCTCGACGAGGACCTCGGGCGGCACGATCTTGCCCGCCGCGTGGAACTGCGCGAGGAACGCGGTGAGGACGTCGCGCCGCGCGAGGAGCGTGCGCTGCGGATAGGCGCGGGCGGCGACGAGGTGCCCGTCGCGGACGAACAGGACGGCGACCACGGCGACGCCCTCCCCCGTGGCGACCGCGACGACGTCGCGGTCCGCCATGTCGGGCGAGACGGCCTGCTGGCGCGCGATGCTCTGCTCGAGGGCCTCGAGCCGGTCGCGCAGGAGCGCGGCGCGCTCGAACTCGAGCGCGTCGGACGCCCGCTCCATCTCCGCCCGCAGCCGGTCGAGGAGGCCGTCGTCGCGGCCCCGCAGCACGGCGAGCGCGCCGTCGAGGACCTCCGCGTACGCCTCCGGCGTGATCTTGTCGACGCACGGGGCCGCGCACCGGCCGATCTGGTGGTAGAGGCAGGGCTTCTCGCGCTCCTCCAGCTCGCGGTCCGAGCAGGACCGCAGCGGGAAGAGCGTCCGCAGGAAGGCCACGGTGCGCCGGACGCTCTTCGCGCTCGCGAAGGGCCCGAAGTAGAGGGCGCCGTCCTTCTGGATCCGGCGCACGAGCTTCAGGCGCGGGTACGGGTGCGTGCGGTCCACGCGCAGGACGAGGTACGCCTTGTCGTCCTTCAGCCGCAGGTTGTACGGGGGCCGCTCCGTCTTGATCCGCGTGTTCTCGAGGAGGAGCGCCTCCGCGGCCGTGCGCGTCTGCACCACCTCGACGTCCGCGGCGCGCCGGAGCAAGAGCCGCACGAGGGGCCGCGTGTCGTTGCCGAGGACGTACTGCCGGACCCGGGCCCGAAGGTCGCTCGCCTTGCCGACGTAGAGCGCCCGGCCCTCCGCGTCCTTGAACACGTACACCCCGGGCGCCGCGGGGAGCCGTGCCGCCCGGCTGAGGAGGTCCTCGGGAAGGTCGGGGTGGAGGGCGCTCACGGTCGCATCCTACGCCGCTGCGGACGGCTCGGGCGCCGCCCGTCCGCCGCTCGACGGGATGGCATGCTCTCGCGCCTGCCGCGTCGTGTCCCGTGCCCGGAGGCGCCATGAACTGGACGGAGATGCTCACCCAGGAGGTCGGCGAGACCTACCACGCGGCGAAGGGGCTGATCCGGCTCGTGGACGACGCCGCGCTCGGGTGGAAGCCCGCGTCGGGCGAGAACTGGATGACGACGGGCCAGCTGATCGAGCACATGACGGAGGCGTGCGGCGCGTGCTGCCGCGGCTTCCTCACGGGCGACTGGTCGTTCTCGGGCGGCCCCGCCGGCGACCCGCCGCCCGTGGACGCGCTCGCCCCCGCGACGGGGATGCGCACGGCGACGAGCGTGCGCGAGACGCTCGAGAAGCTCGCGGCCGACGAGCGCGTGGCGCTCGACTCGATCCGCGCGGCGGGCGAGCGGGACCTCGCGACGAAGGAGCTGCCCGCGCCGTGGGACCCGACGCCGAGGGCGCTCGGCGTCCACTTCCTCCACATGGTCGGCCACCTCGGCACGCACAAGGCGCAGCTGTTCTACTACCTGAAGCTGCAGGGCAAGCCCGTGCACACCGGGCACCTCTACGGGATGTAGCGGGCGTGTCGTAGCGGGCGTGACGCCGCGGACCTCTGCGCGGGCGCTTACACGCCCTGATCCTCTCCGGCCCGGAGGAGGAGCGCCTCGATGCGGCGCATCTCGTCGCGCTGCTTCGCCGCCTCCTCGAACCGCATCGCCTTCGCCGCGTCGCGCATGGCGCGCTCGGCCTCGAGCCGGCGCCGCTCGAGCGCCGCGCGGTCGCCTCCGCCCGCCCCTTCGCGCTCGCGGTCGAGGCCGGTCAGGTCGAGGTAGTCGCGATCGGCGTAGACCGCCCCCACCGTGTCGCGCACGGCCCGCACCACCGTCTGCGGCGTGATGCCGTGCGCCTCGTTCCAGGTCGACTGCACGCGACGGCGCCGCTCCATCTCCGCCAGCGCGCGCCGCATCGAGCCCGTCTCCGTGTCCGCGTAGAAGATGACGAGGCCGTCCCGGTTGCGCGCGGCGCGCCCCGCCGTCTGGACGAGCGACGTCTCCGAGCGCAGAAAGCCCTCGCGGTCCGCGTCGAGCACGGCGACGAGGGACACCTCGGGCAGGTCGAGCCCCTCGCGCAGCAGGTTGATGCCCACGAGCACGTCGAAGACGCCGAGGCGCAGGTCCCGCAGGATCTCGGCGCGCTCGAGCGTCGTGATGTCGCTGTGGAGGTAGCGGACGCGCACCCCGCCCTCGGCGAGGTGCTCCGTCAGCTCCTCGGACATGCGCTTCGTGAGCGTGGTCACGAGGACGCGCTCGCCCTTCGCCGCGCGGCCGCGGATCTCGTGGAGGACGTCGTCCACCTGGTGCCGCGCGGGCCGGACGAGGACGGGGGGGTCCACGATGCCCGTGGGGCGGATCACCTGCTCGGCGCTGATCCCGCCGGCCTTCCCGCGCTCCCACGGCCCGGGCGTCGCGCTCACGTAGAGGGCCGTGCCGACGCGCGCCTCGAACTCGGCGAAGGTGAGCGGGCGGTTGTCGAGCGCGCAGGGGAGGCGGAACCCGTACTCGACCAGGTTCTCCTTCCTCGCGCGGTCCCCCATGAACATCCCCCCCACCTGCGGGATCGTCACGTGGCTCTCGTCGACGACGAGGAGGAAGTCCTCGGGGAAGTAGTCGAGCAGCGTCCACGGCGGCTCGCCCGGAGCGCGCCCGTCCAGGTGGCGCGAGTAGTTCTCGATGCCCGGGCAGAAGCCCGTCTCGCGGAGCAGCTCGAGGTCGTAGCGCGTGCGCCGCTGCAGGCGGTCCGCCTCGACGACGCGCCCGCGCGCCCGGAACCACGCCGTGCGCTCGACGAGCTCGGCCTCGATCGCGTCGAGCGCGCGCGCGAGCTGGTCCTGTCGCGTGACGTAGTGGCTCGACGGGTAGAACGCCGCCTCCTCGACGGACCGCAGCACCTCGCCCGTGAGCGGGTCCACCTCCTCCATGCGCTCGATCTCGTCCCCGAACCACTCGATGCGCACGACGCGGTCGTCGCGGTCGGCCGGGCCCACCTCGAGCACGTCCCCGCGGACGCGGAACGTGCCCCGTCCCCGCTCGATGTCGTCCCGCTGGTACTGGATCCGCACGAGGCGCCGCAGCACGTCGTCGCGGTCCGCGCGCTCCCCCGTGCGCAGCGCGACGTGCATCGCCTCGTACTCCTCGGGCGAGCCCAGCGCGTAGATGCACGAGACGCTCGCGACGACGATGGTGTCGCGGCGGGTGAGCACCGCGCGCGTCGCGGCGTGCCGCATCCGGTCGATCCGGTCGTTGATCGACGAGTCCTTCTCGATGTAGAGGTCCGAGGACGGGATGTAGGCCTCGGGCTGGTAGAAGTCGTAGAAGGAGACGAAGTACTCGACGGCGTTCTCGGGGAACAGGTCCCGGAACTCGTCGAAGAGCTGCGCGGCGAGCGTCTTGTTGGGCGCGAGCACCAGCGTGGGCCGCCCGAGGCGCGCCACGACGTTGGCGACCGTGAACGTCTTGCCCGATCCCGTGACCCCGAGCAGGACCTGGTGGCGGCGCGCGTCACGGACGCCGCGCTCGAGGGCGTCGATCGCCGACGGCTGGTCGCCCTGCGGCGTGAAGCGCGTCGTCAGGCGGAAGGGCCGGTCCGAAGGGAGCGCCGCGCGCCGGGGTCGGCGGACGGCGTCCGTCACGAGCCCGGCTCGACCTCGCCGCCCTCTTTCTCGGCGCCGTCGATGCGCTCGTCCCACGGCTTCTGGGGCGTCTTCCAGCCATCCGAGTCCCACCAGCGGACCCAGCGCTTGGCGACTCCCTGGGCGTAGTCCGGCTTCGAGGCGGGCATGATGCGCGTCGGACGCTGCTTCTGACGGTCGATCGCCCCGTCGATCTTGCGCAGGAGGCCGTCGGCCACGCCGGCCTTGACCAGCCCGAGGCGGCTGTCGAAGCCGTCGGTCGTCTGCACGGTGTGGAAGACGTTGATGAGGCGCGGCGCGGCCTTCAGACCCATCGCCACGAGCGCTTCGCCGGCCTCGAGGCTGTCGCGCCCGGCGTTCTCGAACACGGCGAGCTTGATCAGGTCGTCGATCTTCTGCTTCTCCGCGTCGGTCGACTCCGGGTGGTGCCCGACCTCGTGGAGGAGCACCTTCCCGAGCGACGCCGTCGGGGACGTCGTGCGCGGCGGAGCCGCCGCGTCGCCCATCGCGGGCGCCGCGGGCGTCGAGCCGGGTGTGGCGGGCGCCGTCGCGCCCGGCCCCGCCGGCGTGGCCGGCGCTCCCGACGAAGACGGCGGCGCGGCGTCCGTGGGCGCGCCGGACGACTCGGTCGGCGGACTGCCGGCCTCGGGCGTGGAC
>DATLLK010000147.1:0-4668 GCA_035537895.1 Planctomycetota bacterium | reverse complement strand
ACGGGCAAGGACGGCGTGTGGCAGGTCGAGACCGACCATGCGGCGCGCGGCGTGCTCGTGCTGTCGCCGCAGGGCGCGGCGTCGAGCGAGTGGCAGCCGGGCCAGACCTTCGCCGAAGGCTGGCAGTCGAAGGCCCACGTCTCGACGGACCGGCCCGTCTACCGGCCGGGTCAGCCCGTGCGCTACCGCGCGATCTACCGGCGCGCCGACGGCGGGGCCTACCGCATCCCGGCGAAGGCGAAGGGTCGCGCCGTCCTCGTCAACGCCCGCGGCGCGGAGGTCGACCGTCACGACGTCGTCGCCTCCGACCTCGGGGTCTTCGACGGCGAGTTCGCCCTGGACGGCGAGGCGCCGCTCGGCGACTGGACCGTACGGATCGACGTCGAGGACCGCAGCTTCTCGGGCGCCTTCCGCGTCCTCGAGTATCGCAAGCCCGAGTTCCTCGTCGCCGTGACGCCGGAGAAGCCCTCGTACCGGACCGGGGACGAGGTGAAGGCCGTCGTGCGGTTGACGTACGCGTTCGGCGGACCCGTGGTCGGCGCCCCGGTCGAGTGGGAGGTCGTGCGCGTCGCACGCGACTTCACGCCCTCCGCCGTCGACGACTACTCCTGGTACTTCCAGGATCCCGACGCGCTCGAGCGCGCGCGCCTCGCCGCACGGACCGCCCCGCAGGGCGTGGCCGTCGCGCGCGGCACCGCGCGGACCGACGACCGCGGCGAGGCGATCGTGACCTTCTCGACGACGGAGCGCGACGAGGACGCGGAGTACGTCGTGCGCGCGAGCGCCGTCGACGTCACGCGGCGCTTCGTCGTGGACGAGGGGCGCGTGCCGGTCGTGCGGCGCGACCACTGGGCCGTCGTCACGACGGACCGCCGCGTGTACCGCCCGAAGCAGGAGATGCGCGCGACCGTCCGGACGGTGGACGCGAACCAGTCGCCCGTGTCGCGGTCGGGCGAGCTCGTGCTCGCCCGGGTGCGCCGCACGCCGGCGCCCCCGCCCGTGACGCCCGCGCCCCGACGGGGCCCGGTGGAGGACGCGAAGGTCCGACCGGTCCCGCTGGCCGAGGAGGAGATCGAGGTCCAGAAGGTGGCCGTCACGACGGACAAGGACGGACGCGCCGAGGTGCGCATCGCGCTCCCCGGTCCCGGCATCTTCCGCGCCCGATGGGTGGCGACCGACGCGCGCGGCGGGCGCGTCTCGTCCTCTGCGCAATTCGACGTCGCCGGCGAGGCCGAGGACGCGACCAAGGATGCGCGCCTCGTCGCCGCGAAGGAGACGTACACCGAGGGCGACCGTGCCGAGGTCCTCCTCCAGAGCCCCCTGACCAAGGTGAAGGCGCTCCTCACGTTCGAGGGGGAGAAGGTCCTCGCCCACCGCCTCGTCGACGTGACGAGCACGAGCCAGATCCTCGACGTCCCCATCGAGGGCCTCTACGCCCCCAACGTGGTGTTGAAGGTCGCGATCCCGGCGAAGGACCGCCTGCTCGAGGCGGAGGACGAGATCGTCGTGTTCCGCTACTTGAAGGTGGACGTGACGCCCTCGAAGGCCGTGGCGCTGCCCGGCGAGGAAGTCGGCTTCGACGTCCGCACGACGGACGCGGCGGGGAAGCCCGTCGCCGCCGAGGTGGGCCTGACGGTCGTCGACGACGCCCTGTTCGCCGTGGCGCCCGACCAGGCCCCCGCGATCCGCCCGTACTTCTACGACCGCAAGCGCGTGAACCGCGTGGTCACGTCGTCGTCGGTCGGCTACCGCACGTACGGCACGACGCGCGAGACGAACAAGGACCTGCTCGCCAACGCCGAGGCGCAGAGCGGCGACGCGGAGAAGGTGTTCGCACGCGAGGCCCTGCGGATCGCCCGGGCCGCCATGCAGCGCGGCGACTGGGACGGCGCCGCCCAGCGGGCGCTCGCGGCGGCGGCCGCCGATCCGGAGTCGTGGGACGCGCGCAACCTCGTCAACGAGCTGCGCGTCCGGCCGGAGGCGCAGGACGCCCTCAAGCGCTTCGACGACGATCGCCGCTCCGAGCTGCGCAAGGAGGTCGAGGCGGCGCGCGACATGCCGTCGCTCGACGCCAAGGACCGCCTCGCGAGGAAGCCGGGCCGCCCCGGGGCGGTGACGGCCGCACCGGCCACGCCCGCGCCGTCACCGGCCATGGGCGACATGGAGAGGCCCGCCGAGGGCGCGGACCACAACGAGTCGGACGGCGACAAGGAGACGTTCGAGGGCCCGGCGAAGAACGGAGTGATCGGCATCGGCGGCGGCGCGGGCGGCGCCTTGAAGAGCCGCGGCGGCAGTCGCAACCTGCGCGGGGCCGGGGGCGGCGGCAAGAAGGCCGACGAGTCCGCGGAGGGCGGGTACGTCACGGCGGGCGAGGCGACGTCCGCCAACTGGAAGGGTCTCGGCGCCGAGCTGGGACAGGCCCGGGAGGAGGCGCGGCGCCTGCAGGTCCTGCTCGTGGACGCGCAGCAGCAGGCCAGGCAGGGCGCGCAGTTCCAGTCCCAGGTCGTGGAGCTCCAGCGCCAGCTCGGAGAGGCGGAGAGCCGGCAGATCGCGCTCCAGGAGCGGGTGAACAAGCTCGTGGGCCAGCACGCCGCCTTCGGCGACTTCGCGGAGGTCGGGGCCCCCTCCCTGCGCACGTACTTCGCCGACACCGCCGCGTGGCAACCCCACGTGGTCACGGATGCGGAGGGCCGGGCGAGCGTCAAGGCGATCCTCCCGGACAATCTCACGCGCTGGCGGGCGACGGTCCGAGGCGTCGCGGGCGAGTCCCTCTTCGGCGAGGGGAAGGCGTTCCTCACGGCACGCCGCGACGTGCTCATCCGCCTGGACGCGCCGCGGTTCCTCGTCGGCGGCGACGAGGCGACGATCCCGACCGTCGTGCACAACCAGTCCGCGGGCGACATCGACGCGCAGGTGAAGGTCGCGGCCACGGGAGCGTCGCTCGCCGGCGAGGACGGCGCCGTCAAGGTCCCGGCCGGAGGGCGGACCGTCGTCGACCGCGTCCTCTCGGCGAAGGACCCCGGCGCCGTGCGCCTCGAGGCCGAGGTCACCTCGGCCGCCGGCGGCGACAAGGTCGAGGCGGCCTTCCGCACGCAGGCCCACGGACTGCGCGCGACCGACGGCCGATCGGGACTCGTCTCCACCTCGGCGGGCGACGTGCAGGAGACGTTCCTCGAGGTCCCCGAGGGCGCGGTCCCGGGCGCCACGCGCCTCGTCGTCGCGCTCTACCCGGCCTACGACACGGCGATCCTCGACGCGCTCGACTTCCTCGAGAGCTTCCCGTACGGCTGCGTCGAGCAGACCGTGCACCGCTACCTGCCGGCGGCGTGGGCGCGGCGCGCCCTCGCGGCGGTCGGCACCGTCGACGCCAAGCGCTTCGACACGCTCGACAAGACGCTGCGCGGGGCCGTGGGGCGGCTCAACAACCTCCAGGGCCCCGACGGCACCTTCGGATGGTGGCGCGGGGGCCGCGGCGACGTCTCGATGACGGCGCTCGCGCTCCTTTGCTACGTGGAGGCGATGCACGCGAACGTCCCCGGCGCCGGCGACGGCGCCAACCGGACGGCGGCGGGCCTTCGCCGGATCGTCCGCTCCGGGGCCGACGACGCGCAGGCGCTGGCCCACTGGGCGCTCGCCGCCGCGGGCGGACTCGACGTGGAGGCCTACCAGGTCACGTTCCGACGCCGCAACGAGGAGCTGTCGGTCGCGGGCCTCGCGTGGCTCTCCATGGCGGCGCGCGTGATCGGAAACGAGTTCGACGGCGACGACCTCGTGCGGCTCCTCCTCGCCCGCAAGGTCGAGGACGCCGACACGACGCACTGGACCGGGCGCAAGGACGACTGCTTCGTCGGTCGCGAGGGTCTCGCGACGGCGCTCGCCGTGCGCGCGCTGATCGAGGCCGGCGTCGCCGACGCGGCCGTCGACCGCGGCATGCGCTGGCTCCTCGCGCACCGCCCGCAGGGCGGTGCGGGGACCACCATGGAGGCCGCGGCCTTCGTGGGCGCGTGCGCGGCGTGGGTCGAGCGCAACCGGCCGGCCGCCTTCGGCGGCACGATCGACGTGATGCTCGACGGGCGGTCGATGCGCACCGTGACGGTCCGGCCGGGCGGCGCGCTCGACGCCAAGGACCGTCGCTTCCTCCTCGACGTCGGCGACCTCAAGGCGGGCCGTCACGCGCTCGCCTTCAAGCTCTCCGGCGAGGGCGAGGTCCGCTGGGCGGCGCGGCTCGACGCGACGGTCGCGGCGAAGGAGATCGCGGCGGACGAGCACGGCGTGCGGGTCGAGCGGCTCTACCTCGACGCGGACCTGCCGCCGGTCGAGGGCGCGGAGATGCCCGTCAAGCCGGGGCACGAGATCCTGCGCCCGTCGGCGCGGCCCAAGGTCGAGGCGAAGAGCCGCGATCGGGCCGGCACCGGCGAGCGGGTGCTCGTGCGGCTGACCCTCACGGCGCCGCGCGACCTCCAGTACCTCCTCGTCGAGGACCCGCTGCCCGCCGGGTTCGAGGTCCTCGAAGCGACGGCGCAGGGCGCGTTCGACTGGCAGGAGCGACGGGACGACCGTCAGGTCTTCTTCCTCTCGCGCCTCGCGACGGGCCCCGCGGTCCTCTCCTACGTGATCCAGGCCGTCCACCCGGGAACGTTCGCGGCGCTGCCGACGACGGCCCAGGCG
>DATLLK010000146.1:0-3863 GCA_035537895.1 Planctomycetota bacterium | reverse complement strand
CATCCAGGCTCTTCGGCCCGAGCACGATCCGGAACTCGTTCACGCCATGGATCGCGTCGTGAGCAACACCCGGTTCACCCAGGGCGAGGTGGACGCCTGGTACGCGCTCCGGAAGGCCCACGCGAATCCGGACTGCGCCTGGCAGTACGACTTCGTCCGGATCCCCGACGTGGAAGGGTCGCTCGACGCGGAGCCGGTGGCCGTCCAGTCGAAGCGCCTCTCCGCCGCGCTCGTCGCGATCGAGGGCTTCGCGCGGGTCAGCGGCGAGACCTTCTGGGCCGACGCGTTCCGTGCGGCGCATGCCGTCCTCGACGGCGCTGAAGCGACCGAGCACGTGCGCGGCTGGTTCGACGGGACCGGGATGGCGCCGGACGCGTTCCGGTTGCTCGCGGCGTCCGTGGCGGCGGACGTGTTTGGCGGGATGGGCAGCTGGAACGACCTCTCCCCGAAGGACGGGGCCGGCTACTCGCGCGTCTCGGCCGACCTGTTCCGTGAGTTGCAGCCGAGCCTGATCAGCGCGGTGAACAGCACCGCGGGTCCTGGCCGGAGCACCTGAGCCGCGAGAGGACCGACCCCCGACCGCGAGGACTCGACGCATGGCCCACCGACCCGATCACGCACGCTTCCTCGCGGAGGCCGTCACACTGGCGACCCGCAACGCGCGGCGCCGCGGCGGGGGTCCGTTCGGGGCGCTCGTGGTACGGCGCGGCGAGGTCGTCGCGCGCGGTACCAATCGCGTGACCCCGACGAACGACCCGACCGCCCACGCGGAGATCGTCGCCATCCGGCGCGCGTGCCGGCGACTGGGGACGTTCCAGTTGACGGGTTGCACGGTCTACGCGAGCGCGGAGCCCTGCCCCATGTGCCTCGGCGCCCTCTACTGGGCGCGCCCGGATCGCGTGGTGTTCGCGGCGACGCGCGAGGACGCCGCTCGCGCGGGATTCGACGACGCCTTCATCTACGAGCAGATCGCGCGACCGCACGCGAAGCGCCGCATCCCGTTCGTCAGGCTCGCGATCCCCGACGCGGAGGTCCCCTTCCGCACATGGCTCGCCGACCCCGGGCGAGAGACGTACTGACCTCCGGCGCTGCGTCCGGGGGGGGTGCCGCATCGTCGGCCCGCGGGCACCCCGGAGGGCGAGCCGGCATCCAATGAGGCGTACGTCCCTCGCCCCCGGAGCCGTCGCATGAAGTGGATGAGCATCTACCTGATCGGCTATCTCCTCTTCATGGGAGCGGTCTTCCTGGCGCTGAGCCACCTCGGCATCCTGGACGACATGGGGCCCACGTGGACCCTCATCTCCGTGCTCTTCGCGCTGGGCGTCGGGATCATGATCGCGGTCGCCAACAGCGGTCGGAAGGACAACATCGAGATCGACTCGCACTAGGGGTGCGAGGCCTTCAGGCGACCCGCGCTCGACCTGCGTATGGACGCAGGCGTCAGACTCCGACGTGGGGACCCGGCTGCGGTTCCGTCGGCGCGCCCATCCGCTCCAGCCAGCGGAAGTGCGATCGCACGGCCGACATGAACGTCGGATGCGCGGCGAAGGGGACGTGGAACTCGCGGCACGTCTCTTCGACGAGCTTCGAGATCTCGGGGTAGTGGACGTGGCTGATGCGCGGGAACAGGTGGTGCTCGACCTGGAAGTTGAGCCCGCCGACCAGCCAGGTGGTGACCCGGCTCGAGCGCGCGAAGTCGACGGTCGTCCGGACCTGAGACACGGCCCACTCGTCCGCGAGCCGCCCCGTCTCGGGGGCCGGCACGGGGAAGGAGGCCTCCTCGACGACGTGCGCCAGCTGGAACACGATGCCCAGGACGATTCCCGCGACCCCGGCCGCGACCGCGTAGCACACGAGCACGGACGTCAAGGGATGCATAAGCAGCGGCACCACGAAGGCCATGGCGTAGAAGACCAGCTTGCCCGCGACGAAGACGACCGCCTCCACACCCCTGGGGCGCGGGACCCGGTGCTCGCCGATCCGCGCACGGACCAGATCGCGCCAGTCGTCCACGATCTGCCACTTGATGACGAGCAGGCCGTAGAGAAACCACATGTAGAACCGCTGCCAGCGGTGGAACCAGAACCGGCGCTGGTGCGGGGTCATCCGGCCGAGGAGCCCCACGTCCACGTCGGTGTCGTACGGCTCGAGGTTCGTGTACGTGTGGTGCAGCACCCCGTGCTTCCAGTGCCACAGGTACGAGCTGCCGCCGATCACGTCGAGCGCCCTCGCCGCCCAGCGGTTGACCCAGGGCCGTTCCGAGAACGCGCCGTGCCCGCCGTCGTGCTGCACGTTCATCCCGATCAGCGCCGCGACGAAGCCGAGCAGGACCGAGAGCGGCAAGACCTGCCACCACGTCTGCGCCACGAAGACCAGCGCGACCCAGGCGGCCGCGAAGGTCGTGAGCAGGATCGCGGACTT
Organism: Planctomycetota bacterium; assembly: GCA_035537895.1. Lineage (GTDB taxonomy): Bacteria > Planctomycetota > PLA2 > PLA2 > JAEUHO01 > DATLLK01. The sequence continues at coordinate 1,442 of DATLLK010000146.1, read as the reverse complement.
CAGGTACAGAGCGGCGCCGTCCCGGCGCGCGATGCGGTTCGTGTCGAAGTACGCGTCGACCCGGCGCCGCAGCTCGACCAGGAATGTGCCCTGCGCATACGTCGGCCGGTGGATGGATCCCGCGAGGGGATTCACCTCCGAGAGGGGGGAATGCGAAGGCGGAAGGGGCCGGCTCAGCGGGGCGTCACTCGGAATCGAGGGGATGGAATGGAAACCGGGGCCCCGGAACGACGACCTCGGGACTTCACAGTCTACGCGCTCGGCCCTGAAGCGCGAACGCTGCGCGGGTCGTTCGTCCCCGGTGTCTCCTCGGAGGGTCCGCGGCGGTCCCGAGAGCGCACCCGATGCGGCGGCGCGTCTTCGGCGACCGGCACGGCGACCTCGGGAAGAGGGGCGCACCGCGCTACGCTGGGCCGCGGTGACGACGCATCCGACCTCCGCCGGGGCCGCGACCCGGCGGAAGGGCTTCCTCGTCCTCGGGCTCCTGGTCCTGCTGTTCGCGTTCGTGCGACTGCGCGGGCGTGTCCCCGCCGTGCGGGCCGTCCATCGGTGGCTCGCCTCGGTGGGCGTGCCCGAGGACCTTCGCGCGCTGGACGCGACCCTGCTCCTGGTCGGGGGAGCGTTCCTGGCGGCGTGGTTCCTCGCGCGGCGACAGGTGGCCGCGGCCCTGGGGCTGCGCCGGCCGATCGGGCCGTCGGCACGGATCGCCGCGATCGGCGCGTTGCCCATGCTGGTCGCGGCCTGGGCCGTCGGTGAGGGATGGAGCCCGTCCTGGGCGCTCGTGCCCGGTGCGCTCGTGGCGCCGTTCGTCGAGGAGCTCTTCTTCCGTGGCGCGCTCGTCGCGCTCCCCGTCCGCGCGGCCGGTCTCCCGTTCTGGCCCGTCGCGATCGTGTCGGCCGCCCTCTTTGGTGCGAGCCACGCCCCGTGGTCGGACGCGCTGTCCTGGGGCCACGTTCCCGTGATCCTCGTGACGGGCGCGGGCGGTCTGTGGTTCGCGTGGCTCCTGCGCACCGCGCCCTGGAACCTGTGGCTCCCGATCTTCGTCCACGCGGGGATGAACCTCGCATGGATGCTGTTCCGCGCGTCGCCGGACGCGGTGGGGGGATGGCAGGCCAACGTCGGCCGCGCCGGCACGATCGCGCTCGTCACCTGGCTCGTTCTGCGGGAGAGATCGGCCGCTCGAAGCGGGACGGCGTCTGGTACGCGGCGGCCATCCAGTCCGTGAACGCGCGGAGCGACGGGTGGTCGTCGCCGGCGTCGTCGGGGAGGTCGTCGTTCACGCAGATGAACCGGGGCCGCACGGCCCGGATGCGCGCGAACCGAGCCGTGGCGTCGCGGCCGTCGTCGCCGAGGGGCGTGAAGGCGTACTCCTCGGAGTCCCATGCGAGGCGCATCGCCTCCGCCGCGCCCGGGCAGTCCCGCGCCTCCAGCAGGTGGTACGC
>DATLLK010000145.1:0-3483 GCA_035537895.1 Planctomycetota bacterium | reverse complement strand
CTCCTGGATTGCCCGCTCCTTCTCGACCGCGAGCGCGCGTCGGCGGAACGTCGCCTCGTCGGCCTGCTGCTGGATCCCCTCGCGCGTCGGCGTCTGGAGCGCCTTCTCGAGGTCCGCCGTCGGCGAGACGGCCGTGACGCGGACGGCGACGATCGCGAGCCCCATCTCGGCCAGCGAGGTGTTGGCGGCGAAGCCGCGCTCGATCTCCGCGCACGCGTGGGCCATCCCCTCCGCGAGGACCTCGCGCACGGGCGTGTGCGCCACGTAGACCCATGCGAACTGCTGCGCCAGCTGGGAAAGGAGACTTCCGATCTGCTCGAGCGGCCTCTGCTTCCACGTGCCGCGAGAGACGTCGATCGAGAAGTCCACGCGCGCCGCGACCTTCTCGGGCTCGCGCACACGGTAGGTGATCGCACCCTGCATGGTCACGTCCTGGAGATCGCTCGACCTCGCGTGAAAGAGGAATGCCAGCTCCCGGTCGTCGCACGGAACCTCCGCGATCCCGGCCGTCAGGGGCAGGAACCAGTACGACGCGCCCCGAACGCTGCGGACGAGCCGGCCCCGGCGATAGTGCAGCACGTGGCAGCTCGGGTCGCTCCGCAGGTGACGGGCGAACAGGAAGTGCGTGATGTGCGCCACAAGAGCCTCCTCTCTCAGGACTCCTTCGGCTCGACGTAGCGGTAGAGCTCCGCCGGCCGGTACGGGACTTCCTTCTCCGACTCTCCGGTCGCGGCCACGAGCCCGCGGGCGAGGACGGTGCGACGGAACGAATCCTTGTTCAGCTTGCGGCCGAGCACCGCCTCGTGAACTTCCTGGAGCTGCCGCAGCGTGAACTTCCGTGGCAGCAGCTGAAACCCGATCGGGAGGTACGGGAGCTTGCCTCGCAGGCGCTTGACGACCATGCCGAGCACGTCCGCGTGGTCGAAGGCCAGCGGCATCTCGCGGCCCTCTTCATCGAACGTGCGCGCCGGGCCACCCTTCTCGCCGCTCCATGCGACGTCGACGCGTGCCAAGGTCGCCTCGCCTCTCTCGGGCTTCGCGCTGCGGAGGCGAGACGTGTCCACGAGCGCGTAGTAGGCGACGGTGATCACCCGCGTGCGAGGGTCCCGATCGACGTCGCCGAACGTGTAGAGCTGCTCGAGGAAGATCCCGGAGAGCCCCGCCTTCGCCGCCAACACGCGTTCGGCGGCGGCGTCGAGGGATTCCTTCATCCCGACGAATCCCCCGGCCAACGACCACTTGCCTTTCGCCGGGTGCGCCTCGCGGCGGACGAGGATCACGTGGAGCGCCCCGTCGGCCGTCGTCATCGGAGCCACGTCGACGGTCACCGACGGGTGCGGGAACTCCGCAGCGTCGTAGGCGGCCAGGAACGCGGCTTCGTCGCGATCCGTCGTCGCGGCCGCGCGGCTCGCCGGGACTCGAGGTTTGGAGCGCATGTTTCCCTTCGACGCCCATAGCATATATGCACACAGTATCTATGTCAAGCGGGCTGCGGGAATCCACCGCCGGCCGCGCGCAGGGGACGCCGCATCCATGCGGACGCCGGGGCTTGCCTGGCACGACATCCCGCCCGAAGCCGCGTTCCCCCAACGGGTTAGGTCGCGGCCTGCCCTTGGCCCGAGCGCTGTCCTTCGTTCAGGCTTCGCCGAATGCCGCCACGTTCGTCGCGTGGAGCTCGCGTGCGACCGACCGGATCGAGGGGCACTCTTCGAGGTGCTTCAGGGCGGCGGACGGGAGCGCGCCGATCCCGTGGCGCGCGCCGAAGATGGCCCCTGCCATCGCGCCGATCGTGTCCGTGTCCCCGCCGAGCGAGATCACCCAGTCGATCATCGGGACGAACTCCGCGAACCGGGCCGCGGCGTGGACGGCCGTCACGGCGGACTCGTGCGCCACGACCGCGTTCCCGAGAGACGTGATCGCCGTCGCGGAGTCCATCGGAGTTCGCGCGGCGTCGAGTCGGACTCGAAACTCCGCCTCGCGGCAGCCGTCGCGCAACGCGCCGAGATCGAGATCGCCCGCGATCGCCATCGCCGTCGCTCGAGCGATGAGGACGCCTCCTTCGATCCCGAGCGGGTGCGCGTGCGTGATCGACGACGCAAGCGTCGCGGCCTCGGTCAGCTGCGCCGGATCCCGGTGGAACCAGAGGCCGAGGGGCGCAGCACGCATTGCCGCTCCATTGCCGTACGAGCCGGTCGGGAAGACAGACCGGTTCGCCATGCGCCAGTCCTCCCCGGCGCGGATCCGCGCGAGCAGGCGCATCGCTCCCTCACCGTACCCTCGCTTCCAGTCGGCCTTCTCTGCCCAGGCCCGGGCGAGCGCGTCGACCGCGAGCCCGCGGTGCTCCGTGAGCGACCTCGCGAGCACGATCGCCATCTCCGTGTCGTCCGTCCACCGCAGCGTCTTCCCCTTCCCGATCCCGAGCACGCGCCACGCCGATCTTGCCACGATGCCGCCTTCGTGCGGCGCGCCGAGGGCGTCACCGAGCGCCAGACCCAGGAGGCACCCGACGAACTTGTCTTCGAGGCTCGCCACCACGGACAGGTTACACGATCCGCGCCCGCGCGCACGTCGAGCCGATGGCCCCCATGGACCGCGGTTCACGCACCGCGTCCCTCGAGTCTCGGGCGTCGCGGGCGCTCCGGTGTGTGGGGACCGCGGAGCCCCCCGAGTTCGCGGTTCGCTAGGACGGGAGGCCCCACAGCACCCACGCGGCCCAGAAGTACGGGTGCTTCCACTTCTCCTGCGAGCGCACGAACTCCTGCGCCTGGCGCAGGGCCTCGGCGGTCGGCAGGCCGGGCTTGCCGTCCTTGGGGTTCCACAGCTCGTGGAACTTCACCATCAGCGCTCGGGTCGCCTCGTCGTCCACCTTCCAGAGCGAGCAGATCACGCGCGGGCTCCCCGCGAACATGAAGGCCCGCGTCAGTCCGACGATCCCCTCGCCCTTGAAGATCGTGCCCGTCCCCGTCTCGCAGGCCGAGAGCACGATGAGGTCCGAGGGGATGTTCGCCCGCAGCACCTCGAGCGACGTCAGGAACCCGTCGTTCTCGGCGTCGGGCGTGAGTGCGAGCGAGGACCGAGTCGGGTTTTCCGGGTCGACCAGCCCGTGACAGGCGAAGTGGATCGCGTGCCAGCGGGCGTCCTTCCGGGCGATCTCCTCCCGCAACCCCGCCTCTGTGGCGGCGTTGCCGAGCAGCGTCACGGTCCCGATCGCCTTCGCCTCGGCCCGCGTCCCGGGGAGCGGCACGAGGCGGCCGCCGCGCACCGCCCCCTCGACCCGCGCGTACGCCTCGAGCGCGTGCGGGTCGAACTTCGCGCCGTAGTCCGGGTCGCCGAGCGCCAGCACGTCGCTGCCCTTCCTGGACGCTTCCTCCTCGAGGAGGTGTCCGTACGTCGTCCCCGAGGGCTCGTAGGCCACCTGACGCCCGGGGAGAAGAAGGGCCATCGGCGCGTAGGACAGCGGCCCCTCGGGGACGACGTACGGAC
>DATLLK010000144.1:0-4419 GCA_035537895.1 Planctomycetota bacterium | reverse complement strand
CCGGGATCTCCTGCGTGGCGAATCCCGGCAGACTGACGTGGAGTCGGGGATGGAGGCCTCCGGAGTCCTCGTACCCACCCTCGGGCTGCTCGATCGAGAAGCGCCCGGATGCGTCGGTGGTCGCTCCGGCGATGTTCGGATGGTCCGGGACCACGCAGTATCCCGGCGTTCCGACGCGCCAGAACACTTCAGCGCCGCACGCCGGGCGCGAGACGCGCGTGAATTTGGACGGGTGGCGTCTCGAGCGACAGGCGGGCACGGTGCTCCTGCCCGACGGGAGCCCGGCGTGCGGCGCCCGCGTGATCTGGAGCGTCGGAACGCCGGGATACTGCATGGTCCCGGCCCATCCGATCATCGCCGGAGCCACCACGGACGCATCCGGGCACTTCTCGATCGAGCAACCCGAGGGTGGGTACGTGGACTCTGGTGGACTCCATCCCCGACTCCACGTCAGCCTGCCGGGATTCGCCACGCAGGAGATCCCGGCTGTGGCGATCCCGAAGCAGGGCGACATCGAGGTCCGCCTCCTCCCCGAGGCATGGATCCGCGGCTGTGTCGTGGACCAAGCCGGGGCGCCTGTCGTGGCCGTGCTCGTGCGCCTCTGCGATCCCTCCACCCGGGGCGCACCCGTACGGGAGGCCGTACCGTGGTTCCTGACCCGTGAGGCGATCGCGAGCGTCTACACCAAGGGCGACGGCCGGTTCGAGGTGCGGGCGGTTCCCGCCGGGCGGTACGACCTCGAGTTCCTGACGTTCCGTGGGCCTGGCGGGCTCCGCGGCCCCCGCTGGCTGACGACCGTGCTCGACGCCGACGGTACGGAACCCCTCGAGGTTCGTGTGAAGCGCCCGACGCGCGCGAAGGCCGACGAACCGCGCTGAGCCGCTACCAGCGGTGGTAGGCGGGATGGCCGGGCGGGACGGCGACGAAGACGCCGCGGCAGGTCGCGGTGACCTTGCCCTTCGCCTCGATCGTCGACTCGACGACGGCGCGGTTCGACGACGACTCGACGACCTTGGCCGTGAGCCTCAGGGGCCCGTCGGTCGGCGTGGGCGCGAGCAGCTTCACGTGGAACTCCGCCGTGACCGTGGACGGCGGCGCGTCGAGCCCCTTCGTGCGCATCAGGTGCCACGCGGCGGTCCAGTTCGAGTGGCAGTCGAGCAGCGTGCCGCAGATGCCGCCCGAGAGCGTGCCTTCGAACGCCTCGTGGTGGCGTTGCGGCGTCCAGTCGGCGACCACGACCTCGCCTTCGACGCGGCTCTTGATCTGGAGGCCCTGCGGGTTCGCGGGGCCGCACCCGAAGCAGCGGTGGGCCTTCCCATATTTGTCCTGCAGGCTCTCGGTCGTCGTCATCGTGGACGCTCCCGGTTCAAGAATTGCGCCGGATCACGAGCAGTCGAGGCCGTGTGAAGGAGAGCACCGCCTCGTGCACGCCCTCGCGGCCGAGGCCCGAGAGGCGCTCCCCGCCGTAGGGCATCGTGTCGACGCGCCAGGTCGGCGCGTCGTTCACGATGACCGCCCCCACCGTGAGGCGCCGCTCCGCCTCGAGCGCGGCGTCGAGGTCCTGCGTGAACACGCCGGCCTGGAGGCCGTATGCCGTGTCGTCGGCTCGCGCGAGGCCCTCGTCGAACGTGGGGACCGAGTCGAGCGTCAGCACGGGCCCGAAGATCTCCTTCACGTGCACGTCCGCGTCGCGGGGAGCGCCCTCGACGACCATCGGGTGGAGCAGGGTCCCGGCGCGCGCGCCGAATCGCGTGACGCGCGCGCCGCGCGCCTCGGCCGCGGCGACCCACGCCTCCACGCGATCGGCCGCCTCGGTGGTGATCATGGGCCCGACGACCGTCATGGGGTCGGCGGGGTCGCCCGTCACGATGTCGCGCCGGATCTTGGCGAGGAGGAGGTCGCGGAAGCGCGCGAACACCCCCTCGTGGACGAACACCCGCTGCACGCTGATGCACACCTGCCCCGCGTGGGCGAAGGCCGCCTCCGCCGTGCGCGAGGCGGCGTCGGCGAGGTCGGCGGTGCGGTCCACCACGACGGCCGCGTTGCCGCCGAGCTCCAGCGTGACGCGCTTCTGGCCCGCCTTCGCGCGCAGGGCCCATCCGACGGCGGGGCTGCCGGTGAAGGAGACCGCCGCGGGCCGCGGGTCCTCCACGAGACGCGCGCCGAGCGAGGTGTCCTCGCCGACCACGACGTTCACGGCCCCCGCGGGGAAGCCGCACCCGTCGAGCAGCTCGCCGAGCGCGAGCCCCGTCAGCGGCACGCGCTCGCTCGGCTTCAGGACGACGGCGTTCCCCGCCGCGAGCGCGGGCGCCACCTTGTGGATCGCGAGGTTCAGCGGGAAGTTGAAGGGCGTGATCGCCGCGACGACGCCGAGCGGGTGGCGGCGCAGGAGGGCGACCCGGCGCTCGCCCTGCGGCGCCGAGTCGAGGGCGGGCGCCTCGCCGTGGATCCGGACCGCCTCGCCCGCGGCCGCCTCGAACGTGCGCACCCCGCGCTCGACCTCGCCCCGCGCGTAGCGGATCGGCTTCCCGCCCTCGTCGCGGATCAGCGCCGCGAAGCGGTCCGCCTTCTCCGAGAGCCGTTGCGCGGCCGTCGTGAGCGCCCGCGCGCGGGCGTGGCCGGGCAGCGCCGCCATGGCGGGCGCGGCGCGGACCGCCGCGTCGAGGGCGGCGTCGAGCTCCCCCTCGCCCGCGACGGCTGCGCGGCCGACCACCCGCCCGTCCCACGGCGAGCGGACTTCGCGGGACGCCACGGCCGCGTGCGCGCGACCGCCGATCGAGAGCGGCAGGGACTCGACGTGCAGCACGGGGACGCTCCGGCCCGGCCCCGGGACGTGGCCGCTACTCGCCCTCGGACACCTTGCGCTGGATCTCGGCCAGGTAGGCGTCGAGCTCCGCCTCGTTCGTGAAGACGGAGCTCATGGGCAGCGCCTTCATGATCTCCAGGACCCGGCGGATGGCCGGCCGGGGGCTCGAGAAGTAGACCGACGCCCCGCGCATCTCGAGCGTGCGGCGCGAGGCGAGCAGCCACGCGACGCCCGCGGAGGTGACGAAGGTCAAGCCCGCCAGGTCGAACACGACGACGCGGCACGGCTCGTTGAAGACGTTCTTCGTCTCGCGGTCGGCGATCGCGCTCGTGTCCTGGTCGAGCTCTCCCGTGAGGCGCACGATGCTCGAGATCTGCGAGTCGCCCTGCGTGCGCTTGCTGACGTCGACTACGAGGGCCATCGCGTCCTCCGTGGGGTCCCGGGGCGCTACGCGCCCGGGGGGACCCATGCTACCCGTCCGTCAGGCGTGGACTACTTGAGCGCCGCGAAGCGCTTGTTCACTTCGTCCCAGTTCGCGTTCTGGAGGAACGCGGCCAGGTAGTCCGCCTTCTTCACGCCGAAGTCGATGAAGAACGCGTGCTCCCAGCAGTCGAGCGCGAGCAGGATGTCCTGGTGCGCGGGCAGGCCGATGTGGTGCTCGTACATCACGTAGTTGTGGAGATGGCCGTCCACCCGGTTGCGGGTCGTGAGCACCCACCCCGGCGTCGAACCGGCCGAGCCCTTCAGGTCGGCGATGTAGGCGTCCCACGATCCGAAACCGGCGTCCACGGCCTTGCGAAGGCCGGCGGAAGCCTCGCCGCCCGTCCCCGAGAGGTTCTCGAAGTACAGCTGGTGCAGGTAGGTGCCGTTGAACGCCGTGCACTCGCGGCGCTTCAGCTCGCTGTAGTCGGCGAACGTGTAGTTGGCCTTGCTGCGGTCCGCGGTCTTCAGCTTCTCCTCGATCTCGTTCAGCTTCGTCACGTACCCGTTGTAGAGGGTGAAGTGCGCGTCGAGCTGCTTGTCGCTGAAGCCCTTGAGCGAGCCCTTCAGGTGAGAGAAGTCCTTCGCGACGTGCGCCATGGTGGTCGTTCTCCTCCTGCCGTTGTTCCCCCCGGACGCGGGGGTTTCGAAGGGCCGGAGGATAGCAGGGGTCCTCGGGGACCCCGGACGCGGTCCGTCCGTCGGGGGCGCCGGCCTCCCGTCGGGAGACCGCGCTCACAGCCATCCGACGATCCAGACGGCCCCCTCCCGCTCCGCCTGCGGCGTCGCCGCGTCCGGGGACGAGACCAGATCCGCCGCCGACGCATGGCTCACGAACAGCTGTGCCATTCGCGCGCGAAGGTCGAGGCGGAGCGTCAGGAGGTCGGGATCGGAAGCGGAGGCGAGCGCCCTGCGGACGGCGGCCTCGCCGTGGATGACTACGAGGTCGACGAGCGCCTCGTGTCCCGCGTCCGCCCACGCCCACACGCGCTGGATCTTGGACGTACGTCCCCGCTGCTCCGGGCCCAGGAAGCCCTCGAGGAGGGGAATCACATCGAGGAGATCCGCGGCGATGACGGACACCTCCCGGGAGGCGCCGAGGAAGATCGGCACCAGGAGCGCGGCGGCCTCCG
>DATLLK010000143.1:0-2354 GCA_035537895.1 Planctomycetota bacterium | reverse complement strand
CTCGAAGTCGATGGACAGCTTCATCCGCGTGCCGGAGGCCGAGCGCCCGAAGCTCGGCGACCTGCCCGAGGGGACTCGGTTCGTGGTGGCGAAGGCGGCGGCGAAGTCGGCGATCTCGAAGCTCGACCCCCGCACCCGCTTCAACATCGTCTTCTTCTCGACGCGCGTGCGGCCCTGGAAGGACACCCTGGTCGTGGCGGGCGGCATGAAGGAGCAGGCGCTCAGCGCGATCGACGGCGCGGCCCTCGAGGACGAGACGAACATCTACGGCGCGCTGCGGGCCGCGCTCGGGCTCCACGAGCGGCCGACGCTCGCGGCCGACCTCGACCCCATCCCCGACACGATCTACTTCATGACGGACGGCACGCCGACGCGCGGCGAGATCACGGACACCGAGACGATCCTCTCCTGGGTCCGGGACGTGAACCGGTTCGCCAAGGTCGAGCTCCACGTGATCGCGATGGGCAACACCGGGGTGGACCTCGACTTCCTGCGGCGGCTCGCGACCGAGAACGGCGGCGAGTTCGTCCACGTCCCCGACAGCAAGTAGCGGCCGTCCCCGACAGCCGGTAGCGGCAGGGCCCGGGGGGTGGTATCCCGTACGACCTCCGCCGCGGAGAACGCCGTGAGCCCCCAGAAGATCCCGGAAGCCTCGCGCCTCGGGCCCGCGTTCAGCGCGGTGACCGGTCGCCTCACCGCGGCCGACGCGCAGGCGCTCGACGCCGCCCTCGTGGACGTCGAGGTCCCGGAACGGGGCGTCCTCACCGTGCAGGGACGGCCGGGCGACACGATGTGGTTCATCGTCTCGGGCGGGTTCGTCGCCTCGGTCGACGCGGTCGAGCGCGTCGAGCTGGGGAGGAAGGGGCCGGGCGACTGGGTCGGCGAGATGTCGCTCGTGAGCCCGGGGCCGTCGTCGGCGACCGTGACGGCGACCGAGCCCTCGCGCGCCCTGGCGCTCGACCTCGCGACGTTCACGCGCCTGCGGCGCGACCATCCCGAGATCGCGGGCTCGCTCCTCTCGGCGATCTGCTGCGACCTCGCGCGCCGCCTGCGCCGCTCGGGCCAGGTCCGCGTCGAGGCCCGGGAGGGGCACATCGCGGCGATCCCGATGCTCCGCGCCCTCCACGGGGTCGAGCGCTCGGAGGTCGTCTGCGAGTGGGTCCCGTCGGGCTCCGCGAAGCACCGCGTGCGCAGCGTCGACCCGAAGTCCCTGGTCGCGACGATCGAGAAGATCGGGGCCTTCCGCACGGCCGCCTCCGACGATCCGGCGTACGCCGAGGGCCTGCACCGGGACGTCGAGAGCCTCGCCAAGGTGATGGAGATCGAGACCTTCCTCGACGGCGAGACCGTCATCCAGGGCGGGTCGCGGTCCGACGGCCTCTACCTGATCCTCGGCGGCCGCCTGCGGGTGCAGACGCCCGCGCAGGGGTCCGACGTCCACGTGGACCGGGTCATGGGCCCCGGCGAGCTCGTGGGCCTCGTCGCCTTCTTCGACGAGGGCACCCGGGCGGCCACCTGCACCGCGATCGGGGCCACGGTCCTGGGCGTGATCTACGCGGCGAGCGTGCAGGAGATCCTCCGCCAGGGCGTCCGGGGCGCGCCGATGGGCGTCCACGTGCTCCACTGGTTCGCGCGCCAGCTCGCGAGCGACGCCCGGGAGCTCGACGCCCGCATCGCCGCCGCCATCCGCGCGCCGGGGACGACGCGCTAGCACGTCGCTTCTGGATCTGCGTCAGGCCGAACCGACCTGCGTCTCACCAGCCGCTGCGGTGCCTCTCCGCACGAGAGAATCCCCGCGGCGCGCTGGATGGGGTGCGGAGGGCCCATGAGGACGACGACGCGTACGCCTTGGTACGCGAGGAGGAGGAAGCGGCCCGAGCGCCCCCATACCGGGCGCCGCCGCTGACCGATTTGCCGCGGGAGGATCGGTGGACTGGCGGCGCCGCCCCTAGGTCAGATCGGTCGAGAGGATCTCGACCGCCTTCGGGACGATGGTGTCCCAGCGGGCGTCCGCGGCCTTCGTGATCGTCAGGAAGTCCTTCAGGCCGAAGAGGCCGAGGACGCCCGGGATGGCGAAGAGGCGTTCCGCCCACGGCGTGCCGGCGGCGGAGCCGGCCGTGCCGAAGGAGCGGGGTCGGTCGCCCAGGACCGGGGACGAGAGCGCGAAGCGGATCGCGTTCGGGTTGGGCGTCGGTTCCGGCCGGACGGTGAGCGCCATCGTGTCCTCCGGGGGCGAGCGTATCCTCCGGCGCCCCGGCGGTCGTATGCTGGTCCGCCCGCCATGCAGCCGCCCCCGGTAGACCCCGCCCATTCCCGAGCGTCGGCGGCGCCTGGCGACCCACGTGCCACGCCCG
>DATLLK010000142.1:0-3442 GCA_035537895.1 Planctomycetota bacterium | reverse complement strand
GTGCCACGCGGCGGGCCTCGCGTGGGCGATGCGCCTGCGCGGCGAGCGGGCCGTCGCGATCGGGTTCTTCGGCGAGGGCGCCACGTCCGAGGGCGCCGTCCACGAGGCGATGAACTTCGCGGGCGTCATGAAGCTCCCGACGATCTTCTTCTGCCAGAACAACCAGTGGGCGATCTCGACGCCCCGCCGCATCCAGACCGCCGCGTGGCACGCCTGGCTGCCCACCGGGATCGAGATCGGGAGCACGCGCGCGCCCTCGGGGACGACGCTGCCCTCCTCGAAGCCCATCGTGTAGAGGAACACGTTGCGCATCGCGGCGCCGCGCCAGAGCGCGGCGGGCAGCTCACGGAAGGAGGGCACGAGCCAGTCGGTCGCCTCGAGCGCGGCCATGGCCCCCACCTGGCACGCCTCCTGGCCCATGGCGGGCGCGAAGGTGCCCATCTGCCCCTGCCGCTGGCGGCGGAGCATGCTCTCCTCGAGCCGCCGCGAGCGCACCATCGTGCGGTACATCGCGAGCAGCTTCTCGGGGGGGATCTCGGGGAGGAGCTTCCGGTCGACCTGCCCGGCCTCGTCGAGGATGGAGAGGTAGGTGATCGGCTCGATCGGGATCGTCTTGCGGGGCATAAGCCGTGGACGGTACCACCGCATGTCAGGGGGGTGAAAAAGCCGCCGGCCGGACGTCCCGAGGTCGCCCGCCCCGGCTCCCCAGGCCGCGACTCGACAACGGGTTACGTCGGGAGGGCGGGTACCCGGAGACCGCTCGCGGCCCGCGCCCGGCGCGCGCGCTCCACGTACCCGATGACCTTGTAGACCAGCCGCGCCGCCACGTACTCCGACAGGATGCGGTCCTTCTCCGGGATCACCTCGACCACGTCGAAGCCGACGACCCGGAAGCGGTCCGCCGCGGCCTGCAGCAGCTCGGTCGCGTCGCTCCAGGTGAGGCCGCCCGGCTCGGGGGTGCCGGTTCCCGGCATGATCCCCGGGTCGAGCCCGTCCACGTCGATCGAGAGGTAGAGGGGACGCCCGGCCGGCCCGAGCGCTTCCATGGCCTGCGCGATCCACGCGCCGCGCGACGGCGCGCGCCGCAGGTCGTGCGCCCAGAACGTCCGGATCCGCGACTCCTGCGCGAGGTACTCGGCCTCGCCCGCCGAGGCGGAGCGGATGCCGACCTGCACGACGGGCGCGTACTCGACGATCTTGCGGAAGATGCAGCCGTGCCCGTACTCCGTGCCGCCGAAGCCGGCGCGGACGTCCGAGTGCGCGTCGATGTGCAGGATCGCCATGCCCGGGTGCGCCGCGGCGACCGCGCGCACGGGCCCGAGGCTCACGCTGTGCTCGCCGCCGAGCGTGCCGAGGACGCGCTCGCCGCCGCCCAGGAGCTCGCGGGCGACCTGCTCGAGGCGGCGCGCGAGCACGTCGGGCGCCTCCGTCGTGGTGACGGGGTCGGCGGTGTGGATGCCGGCCGTCCACGCCTCGATCCGCGTCTCCTCGTCCCAGAGCTCGACCTGGACGGAGGCCTCGAGGATCGCCTGGGGCGCGCGGGCCGTGCCCTTCTTGAAGGTCACCGTGCGGTCGTAGGGCACGGGCAGGAGCACGTAGGCGGCCCGTTCGAGCGCCGCATCGTCCTCGGAGAGATTCAGGAAGTTGGGACGCGCCATGGCTTAGCCGGTCTCGTCGGTCGGGGGGGGGACCGTCAGGGGCCGGGTCAGCGTGCGCTTGACCGCGGCCGCCGCGAGGAAGCGCTCGAGCACCTCCTCGTGGGCCGTCTCGGCGTGCTCCGCCTCGACCGGGATCTGCACCGCGGCGAGCGCCTCGTGGCCGCCTCCGGAGCCCCCGGGCTCGGCGATCTGCCGGGCGACGTCGCCCGCGTCGACGCCCTCGGACTCGATCGCGCGCAGGGAACCGTAGAGCACGCGGGCGTGGATGCCCGTCACGAAGGACCAGGTCATCCCCTCGAGGCGGAAGAGGAGGTCGGCCACCTCTGCCACGAGGTCGGGGTGCTCGATCTCGCCGAGGTGGGTCGTCACGGCGTTGCCGTGGACCTGCGCGTGGCGCAGCCCCCGCTCCATCGAGACGAAGTAGGACTGCGGCACCCGCGCCCGCTGGATGCGGCCGAGGAGCTTCTTGTCCGCCAGCGGGTAGAGGTCGGCGAACACGCGCTCGTCGGCCGGCGAGACGCCGCGCGCGAGGTCCTGCGTGTCGGTCTGGATCCCGTAGACGAGCGCGGTCGCCACGCGCTCGGGGATCGCGAGCCCGTTGGCGAGCAGCAGCTCCCCCACCATCGTGGAGGTGGCCCCATACGAGGGGTCGACGATCGAGAGGCGTATGCCGTCGGTCGCGCCGTTGCCCTCGCTGCGCGAGGGGTGGTGGTCCACGACGACGTCGGCCGTGACGTCCGGGGGCAGGCGGCACGTGCCGAGCCCCGGCTGGGTGTCGACCACGATCACGGCGTCGTGGTGGCCGTAGTTCACCTTGAAGGCGGGCACGATCTGGATCTTCAGGTACCGCATCATCGCGCGGTTCTCCGCGCGCCCGACGCTGCCCGTGAAGGCGACGACCGCGTCCTGCCGCAGCACCCGCCGCAGGAGGTGGCGCAGCCCCATCCCGCTCGCCAGCGCGTCGGGGTCGGGGTTGTGCTGGAGCTGGATCAGCGGCCGCCGCCGCCCGCGCATCAGGTCGACGAGGGCGCGGAACCGCTGCTCGGCGACCGACGCGTTCGTCGCGCGCTCGGAGGTGCGGGGGGTGACCTCGAGGACCATCGGGATTCGTCTCGCGCGGGAGTGCCGCCGCGCGCGGGGGGTAGCCTACGCCTTCGCCCAGGCCTGGAGCATGCGGACCACGACGCGTACGCCGAAACCGGTCGCGCCGCGCGACAGGGTGCCCTTCGCGGCGTCCGACCAGGCGGTGCCCGCGATGTCGAGGTGGGCCCACGGCACGGTGCCGACGAACTTCTCGAGGAACGACGCGGCCGTCAGGGCGCCCGCCTCGCGGCCGCCCGAGTTCTTCACGTCCGCGTACACGCTCTTGATCTGCTCGCGGTAGCGGTCCTTCAGCGGGAGGCGCCAGAGGTGGTCGCCCGAGGCCGTGCCCGCGGCCTCGAGCCGGCGGGCGAGCGCGTCGTCGTTGCTGACGAGCCCCGCGCACGCGGTTCCGAGCGCCACCACGCACGCGCCCGTGAGGGTCGCCATGTCGACGACGGCGACGGGCTTGGGGTCGAGCTTGCTCGTCGCGTAGGCGAGCGCGTCGGCGAGGATCAGGCGCCCCTCCGCGTCCGTGTTGACGATCTCGATCGTCGTGCCGTTCATCGCCCGGAGGATGTCGCCGGGCTTGAAGGAGTTGCCGTCGGGCAGGTTCTCGGAGGCCGGCACGAGGCCGACGACGCGCACGGGCAGCGCGAGGCGGGCGACGGCCGTCATGACGCCCAGCACGGCGGCGCCGCCGC
>DATLLK010000141.1:0-2773 GCA_035537895.1 Planctomycetota bacterium | reverse complement strand
ACCCCGACTTCGTCCCGACCTGCGTCGCGCTCGCCGACGTCGTGGGCGACGGCGAGCTCGACGCGATCGTCGGCGGCGACGTGCCCGGCTCGGGCCAGGTCTGGATCCTCGTGGGCGCGGGCGACGGCACGTTCAGCCTGGGCGTGGCCGGGACGTTCATCCTGACCGGCACGTCCTTGAGCGACCTCGCCGTCGGGAACATGGTGACCGTTTCGGACGGGAGCGCCGACGTCGTCGCGCGCGCCGGGTCGCTCGTCGTCGTGATCTCCGACAAGGACGGGCCGTGGACCGTCGTCGACTCGTCGACCGTCGCGGACGGCGGCGGCCGCATCCACCTCGCCGACATGGGCGGCACGACCGACCTCGACGCGGTCGTCTCCAACGCCAACACGGACTCCGTCAGCGTGTTCCTCGGGGACGGGCTCGGGGCCATCGGCAGCGCCCTGACGACGAACGTCGGCGACGAGCCGCTCGGGTTCGCGCTCGCCGACCTGTCGGGCGACGGCGAGATCGACCTCGTCATCGCCGAGGACGCCGGATTGCTCCTCCGCGCCCTCGTGGGCGCGGGCAACGGCGGGTTCAACGCCGGGTCCGACACCTTCCCGGTGGGAGGGGCGGCCCACGACGTCGTCCTCGACACGTTCGACGCCGGGGGTGTCCTCGACGCCGCGGTCGCCCGCGTCGGCGGCGTGCACTTGCTTCTAGGCCAGCCCTAGCGCGCGGCACGCCGCGGGGGATTCTTCGCGCGGAGACGTACGCAGATGCTAGGGCGACGAGGTTCGGCCTGCCGCAGACCTTCCGCTACGGCGTACGAGGCTGGGTCCTGCGCGTGCGGCCCGCGACGGGCCGCGCGCGCCCGGCTCAACGGTTCGCGCGCAGGGCCGTCGCGAGCTTCACGGGATCGCCCGCGCCGATGAGGCGCTGGCGGACGTTCCCGCTCCGGTCGAAGAGCACCGTCGTCGGGAACCCGCCCGACGTGTAGCGGTCGGCCAGCTGCTTTCCGACCGGCGAGTCGGGATCGACGTTGACGTCGTACCAGTCGGCCATCGCGGCCTGCACGTCGGCGTCGGACAGGGACAGCCTCTCCATCTTCCGGCAGAACCCGCACCACGAGGCGAGGAAGTACATCGCGACCGGCCGCCCGCGCGCTGCCGCGAGCGCCGCCTCGAGCGTCTGGTCCTTCGCGTCGAAGGGGATCGGGCCGGCGACGAGGTTCGACACGGGCGCCGGGGTCGCCGCGGGGGGCGCCTCGCGCGCGGCCGTCGGGGCCGGCGGCGCAGGCGGCGTGGCCGCGGGCGTGGGCGTGCCCGCGGTCGTGCCGGAGGCTCCCGCGCGCAGCGCCGGGCGGGCCGAGCACGAGACGAGCGGGAGCACGAGGGCGATCGCCGCGGCGCGGCGCAGGAAGTCGGTCACGCGAGGCTCCGGGAGGGAACCCCTGGAGCCTACCCGCGTTTGCCTCGTCGCAGCAGTTCGAGGATTCGTCGCGTGCCGTGGCGCGGGAGCCGCGTGAACCCGTTCCAGGCCGCGCGCGCGAGCGACCCGTCGTCGAGGGCGCGACGCAGGAACCGCGCCGCGTCGCGCGCGTCCCCGTCGAGGGCGGCTCCGCGCGAGATCCCCCATGCCCGGTTCGCCCGTTCCTGCACGCCGAGGGGCGGCGCGAGGACGATCGGGAGGCCGGTCGCGGCGAAGAAGGTGATCTCGCTGGGCTTGGTCCAGAGGAGGTCCACCGCACCGAGCAGCGCGTGGAACCGATCGAGGTAGGCCGGCACGTCGGGCGCCAGGAGGACCTCGACCGGCGCCCCCTCGGCCGGCTCGAACCCCGCGCCGCGCGCGTGGTCGGCGAGCGTCTTCGCCGTGTCCTCGCGCACGCCGGCCACGAGGACGAGTCGCACCTCGCCGCGCGCCAGCGGCTCGCGCAGGCCGTGGACGAGGTCGCGCGCGACGTTGCCCTGGGCGCCCGCCCCCCCGATCGCGAACGCGACGAGGAGCGGGCCGGCGACGTCGGCGGGGTCGGCCTCGTCGCGGAGCCTGCGCGCCTGCGCCGGCGCCTGCGCGAGGAAAGCGCCGCGGGGGTCCAACCGCACGAGCCGAGCGGCGAGCCGGCGGCGCGCCACCACGTCGTCGTCGCCGAGCAGGGAGTGGGGGAGGGGGAAGCCCGTGCGGTGGACCCGCTCGGGGGGTACCCCGAAGGCCAGCAGCCGGCGGGCCGCCCGCGCGGTGGGCGCCGCGTAGCGGATGGCGCCCTCTTCCGCGCACGCGGGCGCCCACACGCGGTTCACGTCGGCGTCCGTGACGACGCACACGACGTCCGCGTGGCCACGGGCGTCGGCGACGATCGCCTGCGCGTAGAACGTCGCGACGAGGGGCACGCCGCGGTCGCGCACGTGGCGCACGATCCCCTCGCCGAACCCGCGCTCGACGAGCGAGGCCATGTAGCGCGAGGCGAGGCTGGGGGCGGCCAGTTCGCCCGCCCGGGCGGGCCGCGGGATCGCCGTGATGCCGTCGAGGATCGACTGCATCGCGCGGCCCGCGAACGGGACCGCCGTCGCCCGCGACAGCGACTCGTAGAAGGACCGGATGCGGGCCCAGTGGCGCACCTCCCAGTCCTCGGCGAAGGGCGGCCGGTCCGCGTGGAGCACCGTCGCGTCGCAGGCGTCGGCGATCGCGTGCGCCGCGCGGAGGTGGCCGTAGCCCATCGTGACGGACGAGACGGCCGGGACCACGGCGGGCGGCGGGGGCAGCGTTCGCATCGCGAGGGCGGGGAGCGTACCCG
>DATLLK010000140.1:0-2578 GCA_035537895.1 Planctomycetota bacterium | reverse complement strand
ACGTATCCGTTCGGATCGTCCGGCACGTCCTCCAGGCGGTAGCGCCCCTGAGCGTCGGTCCGGGTCGGGGGCGGCACGCCGAGCGCGTCGTCGCGCCCGGTCCGCACGAGGGACACCGGGACGCCCTCCGCCGAGATCCTGTGGCCGACGCCCGCGGGCGCACGCCGCGTGCGGGCGGACGCGAACGGGCGAGCCACGTTGACCGGCCTCTCCCGTCGCGACCCCGAGGACCTCGTCGCGGTCGCGCCGGGTTGGTACGGCGAGCCGTCGTACGACCGCGAGGAGGAGGCGGATGCGCCGCTCAAGGTCGTCGCGCGCCCGACCTTGACGGTCACGGGGCGGGTCGTCGACGCGAAGGGACAACCGGCGGAGGGCGTCCCGGTGTCCCTCGTGCGGACCGGGCGCGACGACGCGCTCGGCGTGCCGCCCCCGACCCGGACCGACGCTCAGGGGCGCTACCGCCTGGAGGACGTGCCGGACGATCCGAACGGATACGTGCTCGTGCTCGCCGCCTCGGACACGCTGGGCCACGCCGACTCCGACATCGACGAGTCCGCTGCGCCGCACCGCGAGATCCCGGACCTCGTGCTGCCGGGGCTGTTCACGTTCGACGTGCCGTTCCTGGACGAGGCGGGCGCGCCGATCGCGCTCGGCTTCCTGAACCTCCGTCAGCGTTGGCGCGGGCAGGGCGAGACGGTCGCCCAGCGCACGGTGAGCGAGGGGAAGTTCCATCCCGTCGAGGGCGTCCAGCGCACGGGCGCCGTCGTCGAGATGGAGGCGCCGGGGTTCCTCCCCGACGTCGTCCGGGTCCACCCGGCGACGAAGAGCCTCGTCGCCATGCGACCGTGCCGGATCCGCGCGCGCCTGCTACGTGCGTCGGACCGGGCGCCGATCGCCCGGACGGACGTGGAACTCGCGTCGAAGGGGCGGCTCTCGACGATCGTCGGCAACGACGCCCACACGACGACGGATGACGCGGGTCGCTTCGACGTGACCGGGCTGCGCCGCGGGCGCTACCGGCTGTCCGTGCCGGGGTTCGAGGACGCGGAGGTCGCGATCACCGCGGACGACACGGACCTCGGCGACGTCGAGATGCGCGCGGCGGAGAAGTGACCCGTCATCGCACCGGGTCTCCGAGGCGCGAGAGGGGCCAGAAGACGCACGAGGCGACGCCGATGATCCCCGAGCGCGGGACGGGCCCGAACTGACGACTGTCGAGCGTGGCCGCGCGGTTGTCGCCCAGCAGGAAGACGTGCCCGGGGGGAACCGTCCACGCGCCGTCCTTCCCGCGTTCCGCGGGCGGTGCGCCATGGATGGGGTAGGTCCGCTCCCCGCTCCGTTCGATCTCGGTCTGGGGCGGCGCTTCCGGCGCCGGCGTACGCGGCAGCAGGGTGTCGTTCACGCGTACCTCGCCACCGCGGATCTCGACCCGGTCGCCCTCGAGGCCGATGACCCGCTTGATGAAGTTGCGCCCGTCGCCCGGCGCCCGGAACACGACGACTTCGCCCCGTGCGGGGAGGCCGTAGCGCAGGCCCACCTTGTCCACGAGGACGCGGTCGCCGGGCGCGAGACCCGGCGCCATGCTCGACCCGGCGATCGCGAAGGCCTCGACCGTGGTCGCGCGGATCACCATCGCCGTCGCCGTCGGGGTGACGACGCCGACCACCACGCAGAGCGCCCCGAGCGCGACGCCCAGCGGCGGCGCGACCTCGCCGTCGCGCCGAAGGCGAACGGCAAGGCCGCCCGCATCAACCGCCGACGCGACCAGAAGGAGTCCCGCGAGGGCCACCGAGACGATCATCGCGGTCACGGTCGGACCCGACGGCGGCTGCGCGAGCAACCACAGCAGGTTGGGGCCGAAGAGGATCGCGAGCAGGAAGAACACCAGCCCGCGCCGGTAGCGGCCGCAGTACATCTGACCGAGCCCGGTGCACAGCAGACCCAGCGCGACGGCGCGGACCGGAGAGGGGAGGCGGGGAGCGAAGGTGGGGTCCATGGGAGCTCCGGGCGTTACGCCACGAACACGAGGACGAGCGCGACGAGGCGCGCGAGGAGGACCGGGGCCGCGAGCGCGAGGGCCGCGACCTCGAGCCACTTCGGGGTCCGCGCAGGGCGGCCGCGGGCCGAAACGGCCGCCATCACGCGGTCGGCGAAATCGGGAGGCGCGCCGCGGGACCGCTCCCGGCGGAGCCAGGGGCCGAGCGGGGCGAGATCGTCGGGGTCGGGGCCGTTCACGGCGTCTTCTCCAGGACGTCGCGGAGGGCGGCGCGCAGCCGCTCCTTCGCGCGCGAGAGGCGGGACTTCACCGTCCCCTCGGGGACGTCTTCCACGAGGGCGACCGTCTCGAGGGGGAGCCCATGCACCAGCGCGAGTACGAAGGCCGCGCGCTGGTCGTCGGGCAGCGCGGCGACCGCCGCGTCGATGCGGGGATCGGCGTCGGATGCCGCGGGCGGCCGGGCGTCCGACGCTGGGACCGGCCGGAGCCTCTCGGCACGGCGGGTCGTGCGGAGGCGGTTTCGCGCCAGGTTGCGCGCGATCGTGAGCAACCATGCGACGAACGCGCCGCGGCGCGTTCGTC
>DATLLK010000139.1:0-4927 GCA_035537895.1 Planctomycetota bacterium | reverse complement strand
TCGTCATTTCATGACCGGTGGTCCGGGGAAGCGACCCCGCGGCGGGCGCGCGGTGGACGCCGAGGGCTCGACCCTCCTAGAGTCGTGCGTCCGGAACGCGCGGGCTCCGCCCCTTCCGGATTCCCTTCCGTCAAGTTCCCTGATGGAGACCGGCCATGAAGCGCTGGGTCGCACTACCCCTTCTCCTCGTTCCCGTCGCGGTCGCCGTGCTCACGACGCGCGCGACGGGCGCACCGAGCGCCGCGGAACGCGGCAAGTACCTCGTCACCATCTGCGGCTGCTGGGACTGCCACACGCCGCACAAGCCCGGTCCCAATGGGATCGAGCCGGATCGCGAGCTCTGGCTGGCGGGCCATCAGGCGTCGCTCACGATGCCGCCGGCGCCGACGCTGCCGGAGGGTCCGTGGCGCGTGAGCGCCGCGGGGACGCTGACCGCCTGGGCGGGCCCCTGGGGCACCAGCTTCTCCGCGAACCTGACGCCCGACCCCGAGACGGGGCTGGGCGAGTGGTCGGAGGCCGAGTTCATCGCGGCGATCCGCACCGGGCGCCACGCGGGGACGGGCCGTCCCATCCTGCCGCCCATGCCGATCGGCGCGATCTCGCAGATGACCGACGAGGACCTGTCCGCGGTCTTCGCCTACTTGAAGACCGTGAAGCCGATCAAGAATCGCGTCCCGGATCCGGTTCCGCCCGCGGGCAAGTAGTCCGAGTCCTCCGCGACACCCCGCGCGCGGCGCGGGGTGTCGCCCTCACGGGACGTCCTTCCTCAGGGCGTCGGCCTTGGCGCCCACGTCGCCGAAGCGCTCCTCCCAGGTCGTCTTGCGGATCGAGTCGAGGGTCGTCCGCGCGGCGGTGGCGTCGCCCGCCTTCGCCTGCGCGCGCGCGAGCGCGAGCCAGCCGTCGGGCTCCTTCGGGCGGAGGCGGACCACCTGCCCCCAGGTGCGAACCGCGCGCGCCCAGCCGCCGGCGTCCTCGCGCAACTTCGCGAGCACGCGCCAGCCGTCGGGCTCCGACGGCATCGCCTCGACCGCGGTCGTGCGCGCGCGTTCGGCCTCGGCCGCGTCGCCCGCCGCCTCGAACCGACGCGCGAGGTCGGGGTAGGCGTCGAGGTTCTTCGGCGCCATGCGGACCGACGCGAGGAGTGCGAGGCGGGCCTCGGCCGCGTCCCCGCGAGCGTCGAGCGCGCGCACGAGCAGGCCGTGCGTCTCCGCGTCGAGCGGGTCGAGGTCGCGGGCGGCCCGCAGGTGGATCGCGGCCGCGTCGGCCCGGCCCGCGTCCAGGTGGACCCGGCCGAGCGACTTGCGGATCACGGGCGCATCCATGCCGTTCGCCGCCACCTCGGCCTCGTAGCGCTTCACCCACGCGTCGAGGTCGCCCGCCCTTGCGAGGACGTCGCGCAGCGTCTGGAGCGCCTCCTTCCTCTGCTCCTGCGTGGGACCCGAGGCCACGACGGCCGCGGCCGCGGCCTTGACCGCGGCGTCCGTCTCTCCGAGCAGCGACCGTGCGCGGGCGAGGTTCCGGTACCAGTAGACGCGCCGCACGTCGCCCGGCGAGCGCCCGACCTGTTCCTGGTGCAGCCGGAGCGCCTCCTCCGTCCACGCGGCCGCGCGCCCCCCGTCGCCCACGTCGAGGGCCGCTGACCCGAACGACCCGGCGGCGTCCGGGGTCCAGTTCTTCGCCTCCTGCCAACGCTTCGCGCCCGCGTCGAGCCGCGCCACCGCATCGGCGTCGCGAGAGAGGCCGTGGAGCACCCTCGAGCCGAGCGTGAGCAACGAGAGGTCGTCGGGCGCCTCCTTCGCGAGGCGCTCGACCAGCGGCCAGGCTTCCTCGAAGCGTCCGTCCTCCACGAGCCACAGCGCCAGCCGGGTGCGCACGTCCGTCGCGTCCACACCGTGGGCCAGCGCGGTCCGGAGCGCCTCGACGGCCTCGGGGCGCCGGTCGAGACCCTGGCGCAGGTACATCGCGGCGCGCAGCACCGTGGCCGGTCCACCCGCGTGCTCCTCCGCAACGCGCGCCGCGACCGTGGCGAAGTCGTCCGCGCGCTCCGACCAGAACGTCTTGGTCCATCCCCGATGGACGAAGGGGTTCGCGTTCCCCGACCCCGACACGAGGTCCTCCCCGAGCTGCGCGACGACGAGCGCCAGCAGCCGGGGCTCGAGGTCCCCGAGGCTCCCGGCCTCGCGCCGCCACTCGGCGAGGCTCGACGAGGCTTGGGACCACACGTCGGAGCCGGCCCGCGGCGCCCACGTCGGCTCCCGGTCCGTCTGAGCGAGGGTGGCAACGACCGCGGCGCGGGCTCCCGCCACCTCCCTCAAGGCCGTGAACGCCCGGACGTGGTGCTGGGGATACGACACCGGATCCCGTTCCGTGATGGCGCCGAGGCGCTCCCGGACGAAGGCTTCGTATCGCGCGCCCGCGTCGGACGCCGCGCCGGTCTTCCCCGCCGCCGCATGCAGGCGTGCGTGGACGCCGAGCGCGGCCTCGACCCATCGGGGGGGCGCGGACGCGAGATAGGCCTCGGTCGCGGCAACCGCGTCGCCGAAGAGCGTGGCGCCCGCTCCGAGCGAGGTCGAGCCCCGACGCTCGAGCGCGTCGGCGTGCAGGGCCAGGAGGCGCACGCGGAGCGACTCGAGGCGGTCGGAGTGCCGCTCCTGCCCGGCGTCGTCGCGCAGGCGGCGCTCCGCCTCGCGCCACCGTCCCGCTTCGACCCACCACGCGAGCAGCGCGCCGTACGCCTCGGTCGCGGCGCTCGGCAGCGTCCCGCCCGCTCGCGTCCTTAGGTCGACGAGGATCGTCTCGAGGCGCGCGGTCGCCTCCTCGCGCTTCCCTCGGCGCCACAGGACGTCCGCGAGGACCTTCCCGACCGCGAGCCGGTCGAGCGGGCGGTCCGCCGTGGCCGCGAGCAGGCTCTCGAGGAGGCGCGGCACGTCGCCTTCGAGCGCCGGCGCGCCCTCGAGCGTGCCCAGGTGACGTGCGAGCAGCGCGTGCTCTTCGGGCGCGAGCCGTCCGCTCACCGCCTGGGCCAGCGCGGCCCGTGCGCGGGTCGCGTGGCGCGGATCGGGCCGCGGGACCTGTGTCGCGCGACTCTCGACCGCGACGTGCAGCAGGTTCAAGGTGCGACGGTCCGCGTCGCCGGTGACCGTCGCAAGCCGCGCGACGATCCGCTGCGCCAGTCCGTCGAGCGTGGCCTCCTCGTGCACGTCCTCGAGGGCTCCCGCCGCCTCCGCGAGGAACTCGTAGGACGCCTCGGGCGAGCGGCCTGTGACTCCGTCGGCGAGCGTTTCGAGCACACGCGTGTCGCGGTTCGCGCGGTAGAGCGTCCGGACCGCGTTCAAGTGCCAACCGGGGTTGTTGGTCTTTCCGAGCAGCGCTCGGAGCGCCGCCAGCGTGTCGGGACCGACCGCGGCCGGAGTGTCCGGGCCGCCGGCGGCGATCCGCCCTGCGGCCTCGTTCACCTCGTTCCATAGTTCCCACTCGTTGGCTTCGCGTAGGCGATGCTCGAGCGCGGCCTCGCGCCGGGTGTCGTCGCGCAGGACGAGGTGCCACCGGGCGGCGGACGCCCATGCCGAGGACGGCAGATCGGCTCGCGCCGCGGCGCGGTCGAGCGCCGCGGTCGCGTCGCGCAGCCGATCCGTCTCGGCGTAGAGGTAGGCGAGCGCGAGCGGCCACGCGGGCGAGGCGTCCTCGGGGCTCGCCCAGGCGACGAGGTCCTTCTCGAGGTCGCTCGCGCGGTCGAGTGCCACGAGCAGGCGGAACACGTGGTAGCGGTCGTCGAGAGTCGTGTCGCCCGCCGCGATGCGCGCTCGCAAGAGCGAGAGGACCCGGTCCGCGAGGCCGTCGGGCGTACCGCGGCGCGTCGCCGCGTACGCGAGCACCGTCGCGGCCCGCTCCGCGAGCAGCCGGTCGGCGTCCTCGGGACCTCCAGCGGGGACGGCGTCGAGCAGTTCGCGCGCCTCGCCCTCGGTCCGCGCGAGGTCCGCTCGCGCCTCCGCGGCGAACCCCACTCGTTCCGCCTCGAACCACGGTCGTAGGAGGGGGTCCGGCGAGGCGAGCGCCTCGGCGAACCGCGCCGCCGCGGCCGTGGCCGAGGCCGTGGTCGCCTCGCGGGCACGCGTCCTCGCTTCGGCGCGCGTGCGCTTGGCACGCTCCTCGGGGGGCCCGAGCGCCGTCTCGCGCCGGGCCTCCCGGACCCAGTCCGCGAGTCGACGGACGCGCTCCGCGCCCTGCAGCCGGCGCGCGGGCTCCGGGACCTCCGTGCGGAACGTGCGCGGGAGCAGCGAGAAGGCATCGGCTTCCCTCGCGTCCTCGTGGGGGGCCCCGACGATCGTGTCGAAGGTCTGGAGGGCGACACGCGCCGCCGCCTCACCCTCGGCTCGCGCCAGACGCTCGCGCAGGAAGACGATTCGCTCCTCCTGGCGCCCGTCGGCGGGCAGCACACCCTCGATCGCTCCGGCGAGCAGGTCCATGTCCGCCGGGTCCGTCGTCGCGCGCCAGCGTTCGAGCAGCGTCTGTGCGACCCTTCCGGCGAACGGCGCCTCGGCGTTCGCCTGGACCCAGCGCATCTGGCGCAGAAGTCGCGGGACCGGCCACGTCGCGATCGCGCCGTCGGCGAGGAGGTCCGAGAGGAGCGCCTCGACGAAGGTCCGCCGTTCCTCCGTGCCCGTGTACCGCCCGTCGTTCAGGACCAGGCGGACCATCGGCTCGGCTTCGTGCCGGCCCGTCCGTGCCATGCGCATCGCGAGTCGCTATCTCCTGGGACAGCAGGAGGCGGCGGACCGAGAGGTCATCGACGGCCTCTCCGCGTCCGCGGAGGCCCTCGCCGACCCGGTGGAACGAGCCCGGGTCACGGCCGCTCTCCAGCACGCGCTCGGCCGCGGATGGCGGGTCGGGGCGTCCTCGGTGCCGGCCGTCTGGCGGGCGCCGGTGG
>DATLLK010000138.1:0-3206 GCA_035537895.1 Planctomycetota bacterium | reverse complement strand
TCCTTCACGTCGGGCGCGCGGCCGATCACCTGGACCCCGTACTGCCGCCGCACCGCTTCCTCGATCACGGTCGGCGCCGCGAAGAACCCGCGGCCTTCGCTGCCGAACAGGGCGAGCAGCGCGGTGTCGTCGAACTCCGCGAGGATGACGGGTCGCAGGTCCTCCGCCGCGAGCCACGCCTCGATCGCCCGTCGAAGGCCGCACGCCGGCGAGGGCAGGAGCGCCGGCGCGCCGTGCAGGGACTTCGGGAAGCCCGCCTTCAGCCGCGCGAGCGGACCGGCGGCGAAGAACGTCGTCCCCGACGAGCCGAGGAGGTGGTCGTAGCCGGGGACGCGCAGGCGCTCC
The DNA here is from genome assembly GCA_035537895.1 of Planctomycetota bacterium. Classification (GTDB taxonomy): domain Bacteria; phylum Planctomycetota; class PLA2; order PLA2; family JAEUHO01; genus DATLLK01. The sequence goes on along the minus strand of DATLLK010000138.1, from coordinate 2,861 downwards.
GCGGCGGGGACGTCGGCGATCAGCACGTCGAGGTCGGCCGCCGCGAGGGCGGCGAGGAGCACGGCGAGCGAGCCCTCGCGGACGTGGAGGCGAAGCGAAGGGACCGCGGCGTAGGCGGGCTCGACGAGGCGCGCCGCGACGTGCTTCGCCACGCCGTCGAGCAGCCCGACCTCGAGGCGCAGCGGGTGCGGCGAGGCGTGGCCCGCGAGGGCGTGCTCCATCTCGCGCCCGAGGCGGAAGATGTCGTCGGCGTAGTCGAAGGCGACCTTGCCGGCGTCGGTCGGCACGAGCCGGCGGCCCCGACGCTGGAACAGGGCGGTCCCGAGCGCCCGCTCGAGGTCCTTCACCTGGGCGCTGATCGTGGGCTGCGCGAGGCGCAGCTCCTTCGCGGCCGCGGTGACCGTCCCCAGCCGCGCGACGGTCCAGAAGTAGAGGAGGTGGTCGTAGTTGAGGCGATCCATGGAAATCCTTCGTATCCATCTATGGACGGATTCGATCTTATCTACCGTATCGATGGCCAGACCGCGAGGAGACTCCCGCCTCCGCCGACGGCGCGAGGCGCCCCGGCCCTGACGAAGGAGTTTCCCCCTCGCCATGCACCTTCTCCTCGCCTCCGTCCCGCCGTGGGCGTGGGGTGGATTCCTGCTCTTCGTCCTGTCGATGCTCGCCCTGGACCTCGGCGTCTTCCACCGGCGGAGTCACGAGGTCGCGCCGCGGGAGGCGCTCGTCTGGAGCCTCGTCTGGGTGGCGCTCGCCCTCGCGTTCAACGCGGGCGTCTGGCGGTGGATGGGCGCCGAGCGGGGCCTCGAGTTCCTGTCCGGCTACCTGATCGAGAAGTCGCTGTCGGTCGACAACATCTTCGTGTTCGCGGTGATCTTCGGCGCGCTGCGGACCCCCCCGCAGCACCAGCACCGCGTGCTGTTCTGGGGCATCCTGACCGCGCTCGTCCTGCGCGGCGCGATGATCTTCGCCGGCGTCGCGCTGCTCGAACGCTTCCACGGCCTGATCTACGTCCTCGGCGGGTTCCTCGTCCTGACCGGCGTCCGACTCCTCGTCCAGCGGGAATGCGACCCGGAGCAGGGCTTCGCGTTCCGCCTCGTGCGCCGTCTCGTCCCGTCGACGACCCGCTACGAAGGGGGGCGGTTCTTCACCCGCGAGGGCGGCCGGCGCGTGGCCACCCCCCTCTTCGTCGCCCTCGTGCTCGTCGAGGTGACCGACGTGATCTTCGCGCTCGACTCGATCCCGGCGATCTTCGCCGTGACCCGCGACCCGTTCGTCGTGTTCACGTCGAACGTCTTCGCGATCCTGGGCCTTCGAAGCCTCTACTTCCTGCTCGCGGGAGCCGTGGGGAAGTTCCACTACCTGAAGGCGGGCCTCGCCGCCGTCCTCGTCTTCGTGGGCCTGAAGATGGCGCTCGTGGAGGTGGTGAAGATCCCGCCGGCCGTCTCGCTCCCCGTCATCGCGGGGATCCTCGTCCTGGCGGTCGTCGCGTCGCTCGCGCGTACGCGCCGCCTCGCGGCCCGGGGGGAGGCGGCCCGCACCTGACGCGCAGGGCGCTCGCCGGCCGTAGGATGCAGCGGTGTCCCGCGTCGTCCTCGAGCTCTACGGCATCGCCCGGCGGCGTGCCGGCCGCGAGGAGGTCGCCGTCCAGGCGGCGACGCTCGGGGAGGCGCTCCGCGCGCTCGCCCAGGAGGTCCCCGACCTCGAAGGCGAGGTCGTGCGCGATGGGGAGCTGCTCGCCGACTGGCGCGCCAACCTCTCGGGCGCACGCTTCGTGCGTGCCGCCTCGACCCCGCTCCCGCCGGGCTCGCGCGTCCTCATCCTGAGCGCGATCGCGGGGGGCTGACCGTGCCGGGCGGCTACCACGGGCGCGCGCTCCGCGTGGACGTCGGCACGGGGGTGACGACCGAGATCCCGCTGCCCGACGCGCTCCTGCGCCGCTTCCTCGGCGGCTCCGGGCTCGGGACCTGGCTCCTCGCGCGCGAGACGCCGCCGGGCACGGACCCGCTCGCCCCCGAGGCGGCGCTCGTCGTCGCGCTCTCGCCGCTCGTGGGCTCGCCCTTGACCACCTCGGCGAAGTTCGCCGTGGTCGCGAAGTCGCCGCTCACCGACCGGATCGGGGACGCGCTCGCGAGCGACCGGTTCGCCATCGAGCTGAAGCGCTGCGGGATCGACGCCCTCGTCCTCGTCGGGCGCGCCGAGCGCCCGGTCGTCGTGGTCGTCGAGGAGGGCGAGGTGCGGCTGGAGGACGCGGGGGCGCTCACCGGTCTCGCGGCGGCCGACGCGGAGGCGCGGCTCGCGGCGCGACTGGGTCCCGCCTTCCGCACGCTGGCCATCGGCCCCGCGGGCGAGCGCCTCGTGCGGTTCGCGACGGTCTCCGCCGACGGGCGCCACGCCGGTCGCGGCGGGCTCGGCGCCGTGCTGGGCAGCAAGCGCGTGAAGGCCGTCGCGGCCCACGGGAGCGTCCCGACGCCGCTCCACGACCCCGCGCGCGTCCTCGCGCTGGCGAAGGACCTGTCCCGCCGTTCGATCGGCCCCGCGACGGCCAAGTACCGCGAGCTGGGGACGGTGGCGAACGTCCTGCTCCTGAACCGCCTGGGCGCCATGCCGACGCGCAACTTCGCGGCGGGGTCCTTCGACGGGGCCGCCGAGGTCTCGGGCGAGGCCTTCCACGCCGACGCCCCCACGATCCGCAAGCACTGCGCCTCGTGCACGATCGGCTGCGAGCACGTCTTCCAGACCAAGGACGGCCGGGGCGTGCGCCTCGAGTACGAGGGCCTGTTCGCGCTCGGCCCCCTGTGCGGCATCGCGGACCGCGCCGCGATCCTCGACGCGGCCCGCCAATGCGACGACCTCGGGAT
>DATLLK010000137.1:0-3600 GCA_035537895.1 Planctomycetota bacterium | reverse complement strand
CCCTACGGGTTCGACTGGGAGGACTGGGGGCGCCTCGACGCATTGGAAGCGCTCAGCGTCGAACTGCTCACGGGCGGCTACGACCGCACCCGCGTCCACCTGACCGGACACAGCATGGGCGGACATGGCGCCTGGCACCTCGGCGTGACCTACCCCGACCGGTTCGCGACCGTCGCACCGAGCGCCGGGTGGCGGACGTTTTCGACGTACGGAGGCGGGCCGACCGGCGACGCGGGGCCGGTCGAGGTGCTCCTGCGGCGCGCGTCGTCCGCGGGCGACGTGCCCTCCCTCGCGGGCAACCTCGCCACGAAGGGCGTGTACGCCCTCCATGGGGACGCGGACGACAACGTGCCGGTGTCCGAGACGCAGGCCATGGTCGAGCGGTTGAAGGGTGTCGTCGCCGACCTGCACGTGCACGTGCGGAGGGGCGCGGGACACTGGTGGGACGCCGACGCCGAGGAACCGGGCACGGACTGCGTCGACTGGGCCCCGATGTTCGACCTCATGGCGCGTCGACGCCTCCCGGCTCGCGAGGAGGTGCGCGCGATCGACTTCACGACGGCCTCGCCCGGCGTCTCCGCTCGGTGCGCATGGGCCGTGGTCGAGTGCCAGCGGACGATGCACATCCGGAGCCGCGTCCGCCTGAGGTTCGACCCGGGTCGCCGCCGCGTCACGGGCACGACCGAGAACGTGCGCACCCTCGTGCTCGACGCAGGCAGTTACGACAGGCCTGCCACGATCTCGCTCGACGGGTCGCCCGACGTCGTGACGCTCGGGCTCGCGAGAGGGGCCGCCATCCGGCTCACGCGCGGTGACGGCGGTTGGTCGCTGGACGGCGGGAGCGGCGAGGGATGGAAGGGGCCGGAGCGCTACGGCCCCTTCAAGGAGGTCTTCCGCCACCGCTTCGTGTTCGTCGTCGGGACGGTCGGCACCCCCGAGGAGAACGCCTGGGCCGCGCGCAAGGCCCGTCTCGACGCGGAGACGTGGTGGTACCGCGCCAACGGCTCCGTGGACGTCCTGGAGGACCAGGAGTACCTGAGGGACGTCGATGACTTCCAGCGCCGCAACGTGGTCCTCTACGGCCACGCGGAGATGAACGCGGCGTGGGCGCCGCTGCTCGGCAAGGCACCCGTGCGTGTGGCACGGGGCGTCCTGCGCGTGGGCGACCACGAGGAGAAGGGCGACGACCTCGCGTGCCTCTTCCTCCATCCGCGGCCCGAGACGGACGGTCACCTCGTCGGCGTCGTCGCCGGCACGGGCCTTCCCGGCCTGCGACTGACCGACCGGCTGCCCTACTTCACGTCGGGCGTCGCCGTCCCCGACCTCGTCGTGCTCTCGACCTCGATGCTCACGAGGGGTGTCGAGGGTCTCGTCGGCGCGGGCTTCTTCGGCCCCGACTGGTCCGTCGGCTCAGGCGAGTTCGCCTGGCGCGCGTCCCCGTCCGTGCCCCCGACCGACCGACCCGAGGAACCTGCCGTGCCGAAGTAGGGGAGACGGCCGGGCGACCCCCCCGAAGTCCCTTGGCCGACGGGTCGGCCCTGCTACGAAGGAGACGGAGCGGGCGCTGCGCCCGTGCGGTGACCATGGACAGCGCCGAGGTCGTCCACCGCTGGCACTTCGCGTTCACCGTCACGTACCACTATCTGTTCCCCCAGCTGACGATGGGCCTCGCGATGCTGATCGTCGCGATGATGGCGATCGCGCGCCGCACCGGCGACGAGCACTGGCAGCGCGCCGCACGATTCTGGACGCGCATCTTCGCCGTGAACTTCGCGATGGGCGTCGTGACGGGGATCCCGCTCGAGTTCCAGTTCGGCACGAACTGGGCGGGCTTCGCGCGCGCGTCGGGCGGCGTCATCGGGCAGATGCTCGCGCTCGAGGGCGTCTTCGCGTTCTTCCTCGAGAGCACGCTCCTCGGCCTCGTGATCTTCGGGGAGAAGCGGCTCGGCCCCCGCCTCCACTTCGCGGCGGCGGTCGGGCTCTGGTTCGGGACGTGGCTCTCGGGCTTCTTCATCGTCGCGGTGAACGCCTGGATGCAGCACCCCGTCGGCTACGAGCGGGCCGCCGACGGCGTGCTCCACCTGAAGGACCTGGGCGCGATCCTCTTCCAGCCGTGGACCTGGTGGGCCTGGATCCACGCGATGCTCGGCGCGGTGACCACGGCGGGCTTCTTCGTCGCGTCGATCGGCGCCTACTACCTCCTCGTCGTGCGCCACGAGGCGTACGGGCGGTCCTTTGTGAAGCTCGGCGTGTGGGCGCTGCTGCCGACCGTGGCGCTGCAGGCCTTCCCGACGGGGGACCGTCAGGCGCGGCTCGTCCACGACCACCAGCCCGTGACCTTCGCCGCCATGGAGGGGCACTTCGAGACGCCCGCCGGCGGGGCGCCGCTCGTCTTCCTCGGGCAGCCCGACATGGAGCGCCTCGAGATCGACAACCCGATCACGCTGCCCCGGGTGCTTTCGTTCCTCACGCACCGGTCGTGGGACACGCCGATCAAGGGCCTGCGGGACTTCCCGCGCGAGGAGTGGCCCGACAACGTCCCGCTCGTCTACTACGCGTACCACGTGATGGTCGGGCTGGGCACCCTGTTCATGCTCCTCGTCTCGATCTGCGCGTTCCGGCTGTGGCGCGGGACCCTGTTCGCGAGCCGGACGCTCCTGTGGGCCCTGATGCTCTCGCTCCCCTTCCCCTACATCGCGAACACGGCGGGGTGGTTGACCGCCGAGCTCGGCCGCCAGCCGTGGGTCATCCACGGCATCCTGCGCACGCGCGACGCGTACTCGACCAACGTCAGCGCCGGGAACGCGCTGTTCTCGCTGCTCGGCTTCATGGGCGTCTACTCCGTCCTCTCGGTCCTCTTCCTCACCCTCGTCCTCAAGAAGGTCGCGGCCGGCCCGGAGCCCGCCCCCGCGCGGGTGGGGGCCTGACGTGGGCCTCGAGACGGTCTGGTTCGTGCTCGCCGCCGTCATGGTGACGGTCTACGTCGTGCTCGACGGATTCGACCTCGGCGCGGGGATCCTCCACTTCCGCGTCGGCCACGACGAGCGCGAGCGCGCGATGGTCCTGCGCTCGATCGGCCCCGTCTGGGACGGGAACGAGGTCTGGCTCATCTCCACGGGCGGCGTGCTCGTGCTCGCCTTCCCCGCCCTCTACGCCGAGTCCTTCAGCGGCTTCTACCTCCCCCTGATGGTCGTCCTGTGGCTCCTGATCGGGCGCGCGTGCGCGATCGAGCTGCGCCACCAGATCGAAAGCCCCGCGTGGACGCCGTTCTGGGACCGCGTCTTCCAGTTCTCGAGCGTGGGGCTCGCCGTCTGCTTCGGGGCCGCGCTCGGCAACGTCGTGCGGGGCGTCCCGTTCGACGAGCAGGGCCGCTTCTTCGAGCCGCTGTGGACCGACATGACCCGCACCAAGGGCGCGACGGGTGTCCTCGACTGGTACACGATCCTCGTCGGCGTGACCTCGCTCGCGGCCCTCGCGATGCACGGCGGGGCGTGGCTCGCCGTGAAGCTCGAGGGCGAGCCGCAGGCGCGCGCCCGCGCGGCCGTCCGCGGCTGGTGGTACGCCGTCGTCGTTGCGTCCGTGCTGGTGACCGTCGCGACC
>DATLLK010000136.1:0-7523 GCA_035537895.1 Planctomycetota bacterium | reverse complement strand
CCTGGTAGGCCCCCGTCACGGCGACGTCCGTGTCCGCGCGGTCGAGCACCGGGTCGCCCGGCACGAGGGACGCCGTGTGGCCGTCGGAGCCGAGCCCCAGGTGCACCACGTCGAGGACGGGCGGCGTGCCGGCCCACGTGGCGAGCGCGTGCGCGTAGCGGCCGGCGGCGCGCGCGAGGTCGGACTCCTCCACGGGCATCGCGTGCAGGTTCCCGGTCGGCAGCGCGACGCGCGAGAGCAGCGCCTCGCGAAGTTGCGTGAGATTGCGATCGGGGTGGCCCGCGGGGGCGACGCGCTCGTCCACCTGGAACAGATGGACACTCGGCCACGGCACGTCCTCCGCCGTGAGGAGGCGGAGCATGGCCGACGGCGTGGTCCCCCCGCTGACGGCGAGGGCGAAGCGGCCGCGCGCGGCCACGCTCGCCCGCGCCTCTGCCGCGAGCCACTGCGCCGCGCGCAGGGCGACGGCGTCGGCATCGGGAAGGACGTCGATCCTCACGGGTCGTCCTACGCCTTCGGCGTGAACCAGCCCCCGGGGACGATGCCCTCGGCCGCCTCCGGGCCCCACGTGCCACGCGCGTAGGGGAGGACGGGCGTCTGGGCCTGCAGGATCGGATCGACGACCCGCCACGCCTCCTCGACGTAGTCCTCCCGGGCGAAGCGGAACGAGTCGCCGCGCATCGCGTCCCCGAGCAGCTCCTCGTAGGGCTCGAGGTCTCCGGCGCGGGAGTGCGCGACGTCGAGCTCGACCTCCTCGGCGGCCAGCTTCTCGCCCGGGGCCTTCACCACCGCGCCGAGCGCGATGACGAACTCCGGAGAGAGGCGGAAGCGGAGGTAGTTCGACGGGAGCGAGAGCCCGACGATCGACGGCGGACGACGGAACCGCACGACCACCTCGGTGCGCGTGACCGGGAGGGCCTTGCCCGTCCGGACGTAGAAGGGCACGCCCTCCCAGCGCCAGGAGTTCACCGCGAGGCGCAGGGCGACGAACGTCTCCGTCGTCGAGCCGGGCGCGACCCCCTTCTCGTCGAGGTAGCCGCGGAACTGGCCGCGGACGACGTCCCCGGGGTCGAGGGCGGGCATCGCCTTCAGCACCTTCACCTTCTCGTTGCGCAGCGTCTCCGCGTCGTGGCTGCGCGGCGGCGGCTCCATCGCCACGTTGCTGATGACCTGGAACAGGTGGTTCTGGACGACGTCGCGGATCGCCCCGGCCTGGTCGTAGAAGGCCCCGCGGCCCTGGACGCCGAAGTCCTCCGCCATCGTGATCTCGACGCTCTCGACGAAGTGACGGTTCCAGACCGGCTCGAGGAACGTGTTCGCGAAGCGGAAGAACACGAGGTTCTGGACCGTCCCCTTGCCCAGGTAGTGGTCGATGCGGAAGACGCTCCGCTCGGGGAAGTGCGCGTGGAGCGTCGCGTTGAGCGCGCGCGCCGAGACGAGGTCGCTCCCGAAGGGCTTCTCGACGACGACCCGCGCCCCCTCGGTGCAGCCGGCCTTGGCCAACTGCTCGCCGACGAGCCCGAACAGTCCCTGCGGGATCGCCAGGTAGTGGACGGGCAGGCGCGCCGAGCCGAGCTCGCGCTTCAAGGCCACGAACGTCTCCTCGGCCGCGTAGTCGCCGCCCACGTAGCGGAACAGCGCGGTCAGCTTCGCGAACGCCGCCTCGTCCACCCCGCCGCCGTGCTTCGCGAGGCTCTCGCGCGCGCGAGCGATCAGCTCGGGGCGGCTCCAGCCGCGCCGGGCGACCCCGATCACCGGTGCGTTGAGCACGCCGCGTTTGACCATGCGCTGCAGCGCCGGAAAGATCTTCTTGAACGCGAGGTCCCCCGTCGCGCCGTAGAAGACGAGCGCGTCCGCCGCCCCGTTGGCGCTCACGAGTGCTTCTCCACGTGCCCGCCGAAGGCGTGCCGCATGGCGGAGAGGACCTTGTCGGCGTACACGGCGTTCCCTCGCGAGGAGAAGCGCTGGTAGAGCGCGGCGGTCAGGACGGGCGCCGGGACGCCCTCGTCGATCGCGGCGTGGACGGTCCAGCGCCCCTCGCCGGAGTCGGAGACGCGACCCGCGAAGGCCTCGAGGGCGGGGTCGCGCGCGAGCACGCCGGCGGTCAGGTCGAGCAGCCACGAGCCGACGACGCTTCCGCGTCGCCACAGCTCGGTGATCTCGGCGATGTCGAAGTCGTACCGGAAGTGCTCCGGATCGCGCAGGGGCGTCGTCTCCGCGTCGGCCGCCCCGCGGTCCTTCCCGATCGAGGCGCCCTTCAGGATGTTGAGGCCCTCGGCGTAGGCCGCCATGAGGCCGTACTCGATCCCGTTGTGGACCATCTTGACGAAGTGCCCGGCGCCGGCGGGCCCGCAGTGGAGGTAGCCGTGCTCGGCCGTGCCGCCGGACGGCTTGCGCCCCGGCGTGCGGGGCACGGAGTCGACGGCCGGGGCGAGCGCCGAGAGGACCGGGTCGAGGCGCTTCACGACGTCGCGCTCGCCCCCGACCATCTGGCAGTAGCCGCGCTCGAGCCCCCAGACGCCGCCGCTCGTCCCCACGTCGACGTAGTGGAGGCCCGCGGAGGCGAGGTCCTTCGACCGGCGGATGTCGTCGACGTAGTACGAGTTGCCGCCGTCGATGACGGTGTCCCCCTTCGCCAGGTGGGGCCGCAGGTCGTTGATCGTCGCGTCGACGACCGCGGCGGGCACCATCAACCACACCCACCGCGGCGTGGGCAGGCGCTCGACGAACTCCGCGAGCGAGGAGGCGCCGACGGCCTTCTCCTTCACGAGGTCCGCCACGGCCTGCGGCGACCGGTCGTACACCGTGCAGCCGTGCCCCGCCCGCAGGAGTCGGCGCACCATGCCCGCTCCCATCCGCCCGAGTCCGATCATCCCGATGTGCATGGCGTGCTCCGTGCGCCCTCCGATACGACCGCCCGCGTCGAACGGTACCGCCTCGGCATCGTCCCACGGGAACGGGCCCCGAGGCGTGCGTGCGCCGAGTGGCGGCTCGCCCACCGACCGGGCGGATCCGCGACTCGAGGGACGCGGCCGCCGCCGCCCCCCTGTGCGCGTCGGGCGCGCCCGCGTACAACGTCGCTCGATGCCGCTACGCCGCGCGTACCTCGTCGTGCCCGCGCTCGTCGCGGTCGGTGGCGCGATCGCGCTCTGGGCGACGCGGTCGGGTGCCAGGTCCGCGGCGCCACCGGCGCAGGTCCTGCACGCGCGCGGCTACGTCGGCTCGGCGTCGTGCGGGGAATGCCACCGCCACCCCCATCGACGCTGGGCCGGGTCGCACCACGACCACGCGATGCGCAAGGCCGCGCCGGGGACCGCGCTCGGCGACTTCGAAGCGGCACCGCTCTCGTTCGCCGGCGAGACGTCGTCGTTTCGTCGGGCGGCCGATCGAGTGTGGGTGACGACCGAGGGTCCCGACGGCCGGTCCCGCGAGGTCCCGGTCGAGTACACGTTCGGGGTCTGGCCGCTCCAGCAGGTGCTCGTGCCGGGCGAGGGAGGCCGCCGACATGCCCCCCTCGTGTCGTGGGACAGCCGCGACGCGGCGCAGGGCGGGCAGCGGTGGTTCCGCCTCCGGCCCGAGGACGGGCGCGTGCCCCCGACGGACCTCTTCCACTCGTTCGGCCCCTACCAGGTCTGGAACTCGATGTGCGCGGAGTGCCACTCGACGGGCGTGCGCAAGAACTGGGACGCCGCGCGGGACCGGTACGAGACGACCTGGGTCGAGGACGGCGTGGGGTGCGAGGCCTGCCACGGCCCCGGAGCGGCCCACGAGGCGTACGAGCGCGCGGGCGCGGCGGGCACGCCGCCGCTGCGCCGTGGTCTGGCGGTGAGCCTGAAGGAGAAACGCCCGATCGCGTGGACCCTCGATCCCCGCCGCGGCATCTGGATCCGCGATCCCGTGGGCCGCCCGGCGGAGCACGCCGACGTCTGTGCGCGCTGCCACAGCCGCCGCGGGACGATCGCCGAGGAGGATGCGGGCGCGCCGCTGCACGACACGCACCGCGTCGCGCTGCTCGAGGAGGGGCTCTACTTCCCCGACGGGCAGGTGCAGGCCGAGGTCTTCGAGCACGGCTCGTGGCTGCAGACCAAGATGCACGCGGCCGGGGTGGGATGCTTCGACTGCCACGGCCACGCCTCGCGCGCCCGGACCGGCGGGGCGGCCGAGGCGTGCGCGAACTGCCACCTTCGCGAGACGTTCGCGACCCCGGCCCACCACTTCCACGAGGAGGGGAAGCCCGGCTCCGCCTGCGTCGACTGCCACATGCCGACGCGCACGTACATGGTCGTGCACGCCCGCCGCGACCACGCCGTGCGGGTCCCGCGCCCGGACCTCTCGCTCTCCCTCGGGACGCCCAACGCGTGCAACGGGTGCCACGCCGACAAGGACGCGCGCTGGGCCGCCGACCGCATGGCGAAGTGGTGGCCCGCGGTCGCGACGCGCCCGCACTACGGCACCGCGATCGAGGCGGGTCGACGCGGCGCCCCGGGGGCGGCGCGCGCACTGACCGACCTGCTCGCCGACCCGAAGGTGCCCGCGATCGTGCGCGGGACGGCGGCGTCGCTCCTCGGCCGGAACGCCGACCCCGGGACCGCGCGGGTGCTCGAGACCGCGGGCGGCGACGCGGACCCGCTCGTTCGACGCGGGGTGGTCGAAGGCGCGGCGACGCTCCCGCCCGCGGAGCGCTGGCGCGTGATCGGGCGCCTGCTCGCCGACCCGTCGCGGGTCGTCCGCATCGACGCGGCGCGCCACCTCGCGGGGCCGCCGCCGCCGACGCCCGCGGACGGCGAGCGTCTCGCGGCCGCGCTCGAGGAGGCGCGCGCCGCCGCCGCGTGGGCCGCGGACACGCCCGAGGGCGGGATGGGCGTCGGCCATCTCGCGCTCGCCGAGGGCGACCTCGCGGCCGCGGAGCGGGCGTTTCAGGCCGTCGCCGCCTCGACGCCCGCGTTCGTGCCGGCCTGGGTGAACCTCGCCGACGTGCAGCGGATGAGGGGCCGCGAGCCCGACGTGGTCCGAACGCTGGAAGAGGGACGGAAGTCCGCGCCCGACGACCCCGCGCTACGCCATGCGCTCGGGCTCGCGCTGGTCCGCGCGCGCCGGTTGCCGGACGCGGTGCCGCACCTCGAGGCGGCCGCCGGCCACGCGGACGCCGACCCGCGCTTCACGCTCGCGTGGGGCCTCTACCTGGTCGACGCCGGCCAGCCGCAGCGCGGGATCGCCGCGCTCGAGGCGGCGCTCGCCCGTCGGCCCTACGACACGGACCTCCTCCTGACGCTGCTCCCGCTGCGGGCCCGCGCGGGCGACCGCGCGGGGACGCTCGACCTCCTGCGGCGGTTGGAGGCGCTCCGGCCGTGGGACGGCGAGGTGCGCGCGGAACGGGAGCGCCTCGAGAACGGCCGCTGACGCCTCGGATTGCGTTCGGCTTCCTACTTCTTGATCGCCTTCAGGGCCTCGATCTGCCCCTGCCGCGCGTAGTCGGCGGCCTCGCCGAGCACGCGCGCGGCCTCCTGCGGCGCGTGGAACCCCATGGAGTTCTCCGCGGCGATGAAGTCGATGCGCCATTGCGCCCGGCGCTGGAGCTCCCGCGCGGGGGCGAGCTGCTCGTCGGTCGCGCCCGCGTCCTTCGCGGCCTTCATGGCGTCCAGCTGGTCCATCAGGGCGGCCGCCGCGCGCTGCATCAGGTCGTGGTTGCGCCCCTGGATCACGTCGACCCGCGCCTTCATCTCCTCCTCGGAGAAGTGGTGGCAGACCTGGCAGGCGCGGTTGACGTTCAGCAGCGGGCTGCGGACCCAGTGGTCGGAGACCTTCGTGGCCCCCTCCCGCATGTAGGGCATGTGGCAGTCGGCGCAGGACACGCCGCTGCGCGCGTGGATGCCCTGGCTCCACAGCTCGAACTCGGGGTGCTGGGCCTTCAGGATCTCGGCGCCGGTCTCGGCGTGCTTGTAGTCGTGGAAGCGCGCGCCGTCGGGGAACTTCGTCTCGTTCCAGAACGCCTCGACGTCGTCGGCGCGCAGGCCCTTCCCCCACGGGAACGTCAGGACCATCTTCGACGCGCAGTAGTACTCGACGTGGCACTGCCCGCAGACGAACGACCGCATCTCGCCGCGCGAGGCGTCCGTGTTGGGGTCGTAGGGGACCTTCCTCGAGCCCTGGCGCCACCGCTCGACGCTCGGGAGGTGCGGCGTCGGGGCGTCGCCCGCCGCGAGCGCCGCGATCCCGCGGATGAAGCCGGGCCGCGTGACGCGCAGGTCCATCCGAACGGGGTCGTGGCAGTCGACGCAGGCCACGGGGTGCGCGTGCCCCAGGTCGTGGAGCTTCCTGCTCGCGTCCTCGTAGGACATCGAGGACGTGGCCTCGAAGCCCTTCATCACGTCGCCGCCCCCGAGCTCCTTGTAGAGCGGGATGACCGAGGCGTGGCAGTGCAGGCAGGAGCCCGACTGCGGCTTCGAGAGGCGCTTGGTGGCCTCCTGGTCCTCGAGCATGTAGGCGTGGCCGCGCCGGTCGCGATAGTCGATCGAGAAGGCGTAGCCGAGGAACATCCGCTTCAGCCACGGGTCGCGCTCGATCTTCTCCGCGGGCATGGCCTCGCTGCCGCCGTGCCCGCCGAAGCGCGTCCGGGTCGTGATCGCCGTGCGCCGGTACGCGTCGTACTGCCGGGGCCAGTTGATGCCCCACTTCGCGGGGTCCGTGTCGTTCTCCGTCACCTCCGCGAGGCGCACGAAGGGCACGCGGGCCTCCTGCTTGCGCTCGGCGATGTTCATCAACAGCGCCGTCACCACGACGGCGATGGCCCCGACCGCGAGCACGGTCAGGACGAAGAAGAGCCGTCCGCCGCCGCGTCCCGTGTCGCTCATCGCGCGCCTCCCTGTTCGAGTCCCGGTTCGTCCTTGCCGCGGTCCGGACCGCCGAGGCCCACGATCTCGCCGTGGCCCACGCTCCGGTGGCAGTGGACGCAGGAGACCGCGCCCCGGTCCCCCGCGGCCCCCATCTGGTCGTGCACGAAGTCGCCGTGGCACCGCAGGCAGTTGTCCTGCAGGAGCTCCGCGTTGCGCGGCGTGATGCGGATCGGCTCGGGGAAGTTCTGGAGCGTGAACGCCTTGCTGTGGTTCCAGCCGTTCACCCCCTTCGCGAGGTACTTCGCGAAGAAGGAGTCGGGCAGGTGGCAGTCGACGCAGGTCGCCACCGTGTGGTGGCTCGACTTCTGCCACGAGTCGTACTGGCTCTGCATGATGTGGCAGTTGGCGCACGCCGCGGGGTCGGTGGAGAGGTACGACGCGCCCTCCGCGAAGCGGAACGTGAAGAGGCCGAGCCCGAGCAGCAGCCCGAACAGGACGGCGAGGATGGCCCAGCGCGCGCGTCCGAGCTTCGGGAGGCGGGACATCGGAGGGTCTCGCGTCGGCGCGGTCGGCGGCCCCGTCGCGAGGACGAGGCTGCCGGCCGTCCAGAGGTCAGCGTCTCAGGACGCGAAGGTCACGCGGCCGAACCCGAAGTCCACCTCGTCCTCGGAACGCCGGCACGCATGGTAG
>DATLLK010000135.1:0-4655 GCA_035537895.1 Planctomycetota bacterium | reverse complement strand
CCGCCGAGGCGATCAGGATCTCCCCGTTGCTCGTTCGCACGCGAGACGCCGCGCCCTTCTCGCCGACGGTTACTCGCGCGGTGCCGCGCGACGGCCGCTCGACGCGCGCTCCGTTCACACCCCGGAGGGTCACCTCGGCGTTGCTCGTCTCCGCGTCGATGATTCCCGTGAACCCTGGGTGGACCCGGAGCGTGACGGCGCCGTTGCTGGTCCGAAGGTCCACCGGTCCGGCGCTTGCACCGGCCAGGGTGACCTCGATCGCCCCGTTGGACGTCTCGACGTTCATCGCGCCCGTCACGCCGTCAGCCTTGACGACGGCGTTGCTCGTCTTCGCCGTCACCGGGCCAGCCTGACCGAGGACGCTGACCGCGCCGTTCGAGGTGTGCAGGCGCGCCTCGCCCGTCAGCCGCGCGACGTGCACGTCGCCGTTCGAGGTCCGGACCTCGACGCCGCGCGCATCGGGCAGGCGGATCGTGAACGAGCACCCCTCGTTCGACTCCCGCTTCCCCCCGGGGAACTCGGGGCGGATCCTCAGCACGCCGGACGCCTCGCGTACCGCGGTGATCGTGACGGCCTTCAGCCGCTCCGCCGTCGTCGCGCGGATCTCCGCCTCGATGCGCACGGTCGCGGGGGCGGCGGGCCCGCCGGTGCCCGGCGGGTCCGCTTCGATGCGCACGAAGCCGTTCCCCGACTCCACGTGGAGTCCCGAGCCGGCCACGTGGGGCACCTCCGAGCGCCGCACCTCCCGGAATGTCGCGTCGCCGCATGCGGCGAGGAGCATGGCCGCCACGAGCACGACGCCGTACCGCGCCCGACGCAACTTCATGGGGAGCCCCTCCTCGAGGACCGGTATAGCGCCGCCGTGCGGGCGAGGAAGGCGGGGGCGCGGTGGCGCTCGAGGGTCCGTGATTGGCGGATCGGGGGCCCCGGTCGGCATCGAAGGAGTGCCCCCGAACGCGGACGCTCGGCCCGGACGGGCGCGGCGCTCCGCGTTCTCCGCCGGAGGAACCATCGTGGATCAGGCCGAGGGCGATGCAGCGCTTCCCGGGCGTCCGACGTCCCTCTGGGTCGACACGGCCCCGGCCCCCGTCCACAGCCCGCTGAAGGGCGAGCGCGAGTTCGACGTCGCCGTCGTCGGCGGCGGTATCGCGGGACTGACCGTGGCCACGCGATTGAAGGAAGAGGGGGCGAAGGTCGCCCTGATCGAAGCGCGGCGTCTCGCCGGCGGGGTCTCGGGGCACACGACCGCCAAGCTGACGCTCCTGCACGGGCTCGCCTACCGGCGTCTGGTCGCTGAGCAGGGCGCGGCGCGCGCGAAGCTCTACGCGCAGGCGAACGACGCGGGGCTGCGCCACGTCGCTCGATGGGTGGAGGAGCGCCGGATCGCGTGCGACTTCACGCGGGCCGATGCCCTGACGTACGCGGAGGACGCCGAGCAGGCGCGCCAGGTCGAGGAGGAGGTGCAGGCGCTGGCGTCCCTCGGCTATCCGGCCACCCTCACGCGCGACGTCGGCCTGCCGTTCCCGGTCGAGTGCGCCGTGCGGCTCGGGGATCAGGCCCACTTCCACCCACGGAGATACCTCCTGGCGCTCGCCGAGGCGCTCGTCGGCGGCGGATGCGAGGTCTTCGAGGTCTCGCCCGCCCACGAGCTCGATGCGGGTTCGCCCTGCGTCGTGCGCACCGCCGACGGCAGCGTGCGCGCCGACCACGTGGTCGTCGCGACGCACCAGCCCTTCACGCGCGCCGGCGGCTACCACGCGCGCATGACCCTGCGCCGCTCCTACGTGCTTGCCGTGCGGCTGCGCGGCGCGGCTCCGAAGGGCATGTACATCAGCGCGGCCAGCGACTTCCACTCGTTCCGCCGTCAGCCGTCGGAGGCGGGGGAGCTCCTGCTCGTGGGCGGCGAGCCGCACCTGCCGGGCCACGTGCCCGACACGGCGCTCCTCGTGCGCCGCCTCGCGGCCTGGGCCCGCGAGCACTTCCCGGTGGAGGACGTCCTGTACCGCTGGGCGACGCACGACAACGTGACGCAGGACCGCGTCCCGTGCGTCGGTCGGATGACGCCGTCGACGCCGAACGTCCTCGTCGCGACGGGATTCGGCGGATGGGGGATGACGAACGGCACGGCCGCGGGCCTGCTGCTCGCCGACCTCGTGCTGGGGCGGGACAACCCGTGGCGGGAGCTCTACGACCCCGCGCGCGCGGGTGCCGCGATGACCCTGCAGACTGCGGTCCACGACGCGGTCGAGGAGGTCAAGAGCCTCACCGAGACGCCGCCGCCCCCGCCCGGCGGCGGAGCCCGGCTCCGGCCGGGCGAGGGCCACGTCGTCGACTGGGGATACGACAAGCTGGCGATCGCCCGCGATGCGCGGGGGCGGGACCACGTCCTCGTCGCCGCGTGCACGCACCTCGGCTGCCTCGTCCGCTGGAACACCGCCGAGCAGTCGTGGGACTGCCCCTGTCACGGTTCGCGGTTCGACATCGACGGCCACGTGCTCCACGGCCCGGCCGTCAAGGATCTACCGATGCACGACGTCGAGTGACGCGACGCGATGGAGCTAGGCGATGAAGTAGGCGAGGAGCGCCGAGGCTCCGAGGAGCACGAGGAGCACGTGCAGGAACACGGCCCCGATCGGGACCAGGCGCCCGGCCGTGTGCTGCTTCGCCATCCACAGGCCCACACCGGCCGCGAAGGCGAAGGCCACGATGGCGACCACGGGCGCGCCGAACGCCCGCTCGGCGATCGCCCCGACCACGAGCGTCACGAGCCCCGTCGCCGCGACGGCGCCGTGCACCCGGACGAAGAGCAGCGGCGGGTTGCCGCCGCGAAGACGCAGGGCGAGCAGCGCGCTGCCCCCGAGGGCCGCGATCCCGAGCAGCACCGCGGCCGCGACGATCATCCGGACCTCCCGACGCGAGAACGGGCGCCGACACGGGCCCGCGACCGGGCGGGCGCCGGCCCGCGCTTTGTGATGCCGCGCGCGGGGTGGGAGACCCCCGGGACTCGTTGCCGGGGCACGGGCCCGGAGAAGCCCGTGACCGGGGGTGCGCGGGCGGAACGGAACTCGGCTCCGGGACGTTTCCCGACATCCAAGGGGTGCGTACCGACCGCACGTGGGTGCGGGGCGTTCGAGGTCGGGACGCACCCGGAGGACCACCCCATGCGCCGTATCGCGTTGCCCCTGATGATCGCCGTCGCCGCTCTGCTCGTCGCCTGCGGCCAGCCGACGGGTGGCACCAAGTCCAGCCCTGACATCTCCAAGGTGAAGAAGCTTCACCGCGGCGAGCTCTCGGCGATCGACAGCTACGACGAGGCGCTGCGGAAGCTGCCCAACCTCACGACGATCGACCTCGCGACGATCAAGGCCCACCATTCGGACTCCGCGGAGCGGCTGCGTGGCCGTATCGTGGCGCTCGGCGGGTCTCCCGACGCATCGGCCGGTCCCTGGAGCGACTGGGCCGAGGGCGTGACGAAGGCGGGCGCCGCGTTCGGCGAGGACGCCGGGCTTCGCGCGCTGCGGGCCGGCGAGCGCCACGGGCGCAACGAGTACGCCGAGGCCCTCGACGCCAGCGACGTCGACGCGGAGACCAAGACGCTCATCCGCGACATCCTCCTGCCGCGGCAGGACGAGCACATCCGCATCCTCGACGGCGGCATCAAGACGAACTGACGAGGCGCGAGCGACGCCCCGCGGGGGCTGACACCGCGGGGCGTCGCAGGACGGAGGCGCCATGGACGAGCACCAGGCAGCCAGAGAAACCGCGTCCACGGAGCAGTTCGCCGCGCACTGGGTGTCGCCGCACGGCGGCGTGCGCGTGTTCCTGGGCGTCGGTCGGGATCGCACGCAGGCTCGCCGCGTGGCGCGGCTCGCCGCGGAGCTCAACGGTCTCGGCTTCGTGAGGAGGGCCCGGATCCAGGTCACCCGCGGGCGGGAAGCGCTCGGCTCCGCGCGTGCGGGACCCGGGCATCCGGCCGACGCGAGTGCGAGGCGAGCGCCGCCGTGAGGCCGGAGATCGATCCGACGGAGACATCGGGACGCTGCGAGTCGCTCTGGACCGCCACCGCCCCGCGGGCGCCCCTCGATCCGCTGCGAGGGGACCTGCACGTCGACGTGTGCATCGTCGGCGCCGGCATCGCCGGGTTGACGACGGCGTACTTCGCGGCGCGCGAGGGGCTCGGCGTCATCGTCCTCGACGACGGCGCGATCGGCAGCGGGGAGACGGGCCGCACGACGGCCCACCTGACCGCGGCGCTCGACGACCGCTACACCACGATCGAGCGGCTCCACGGCGCGGAGGATGCGCGACTCGCGGCCACCAGCCATCGGACCGCGATCGGCGTGATCGAGCACATCGTCGGCCGCGAGGGGATCGCCTGCGACTTCGAGCGGGTCGACGGATACCTGTTCTCCTCGCCCGGTCGCGATCCCGCGGAGCTCGACGAGGAGCTGGCGGCGGCCCGCCGCGCCGGGCTCGATGGCGTCACGCGCGTTCCCCATGCGCCGATCGACGCCTTCGACACCGGGCCCGCGCTGCGCTTCCCCGCACAGGGGCAGCTGCACCCGCTGCGCTACCTCTCGGGGCTTGCCGCCGCCATCGTCGCGCGGGGCGGCCGGATCCACACGGGGTCCCACGCCGCACGGCTCGAGCGCGAC
>DATLLK010000134.1:0-7572 GCA_035537895.1 Planctomycetota bacterium | reverse complement strand
CGCGATCCTCGACGAGGTGGACGCGGCGCTCGACGAGGCCAACACGCGGCGGCTCGTGACCCTCGTCCAGGAGTTCACGCCGGCCAGCCAGTTCCTCGTCGTCACGCACGCCAAGACCACGATGGAGTCCGCGCACGCCCTGTACGGCGTCACCATGGAGGAGCCGGGCGTCTCCAAGCGGGTCGGAGTCCGCCTGGCGGACGCGGCTCCTGAGGAAGTCGCCGCAGGGTAGGGCGGCGCCCCTTGGTCGTCCGGAGCGGCGGCACGGCGCGGATTGCGCCTAGACTTGGGGCGTGGCAAAGGACGCTCCCGACGACGATCCGTTCCGGCTCGAGGAGGTGAAGCCGCGCGAGGCGGCGCCCGCGCCCGCTTCGCGCCCGATGCCCGGCGCGCCGGGGAAGAAGGCGCGGGTCCCCGCGGAGCCGCGCTACGACGAGGCGGGAAAGCCGATCGTCTCGGAGGTCCCGGTCGGGCACCGGCGCGACCCCGCCGCCGCCGAGCGGAGCCGACCGGGCGTCCTGCCCGATCCGCCCGACTGGCCGATGGAGGCCCTCTCGTTCCCGTTCCGCGGCCCCGGCCGCCTCGGCGTCCTCGTCGTCGCGCTGGCGTTCGCCGTGGGCGACGTCATCACCGTCCGGAACGCGTTCGTGGGCCTCCTCTTGAAGATCCTCCTCCTCTACGTCGGGTTGCTCCGCTGGCAGGTCCGGACGGTCGCGACCACGGCGACCGGCTTCGACGCCCCGCCGCGCCCGTTCGAGGCGTCGGACTTCGAGCCCGACGCGTTGAAGGACCTCCTCGGCGTCGCGCTGCGCCTCGGCCTCTATCTCCTGCCCGCGGGCTTCCTCCTCCTGCGCCCCTATCTCGCGACGCCGGAGAACCCCGTCCACTCGACGGGAGCGTGGATCGGGATCGTCGGGCTGACGGCCCTCGCGCTGCTCCTCGCCCCGGTCCTCCTCTTCGGGGCGGGCCTCGGCTGGCGGGGGATCGCCTGGCCCTGGAACGCGGTGTCGTGGCTCGCGCGCGGCCTCGTCCCGTGCATCGTGACGGGGCTCGCCTGGACGGCGTGGATCCTCGCCGAGGTGATCGTCGCCGCGTCGGGGATCACGTCGTTCGTCACGGCGCTCGTCGCCTACGGCGCGCTCCGCGTCGCCGTCGTCGCCCTGTCCCTCGTGGGCGCGAGGGGCCTCGGCGTCCTCGGACGGCGGTTCGAGCTCTCGGGCGGGATCATCGAGCCCCGCGAGGCCGCGGACTGAGAGAGGTCAGGCCGTCGCGGGAGGCGGCGTCGCGCTCGCGGGCTCCTCGATCGGCGGCAGGTCGAGCCAGGCGAGCACGGCCCGGACGTCGTCGGCTTCCGGGACGCCCGGAGGCGTCGGGCGGACGGCGAACTCCCCGCCGCGGATCCGGAGCGCGTGCATCCCGAGCCGCAGGGCGGCGGCGACCTCCGCGTCGGCGCGGTCGCCCACCACCAGCACGTCCCGCGCGGTGAGGCCGCTCGCGAGGAGCCACGTCCGCAGCGCCTCCTCCTTGCCGCGGCGACCGAAGACGTCGTCGTGGACGACCTCGTCGAAGGCGTCCGCGAGGCCGAGCGCCGCGAGCTTGCGCTTCTGCGTCGGCGGGTGGCCCAGCGTCAGCAGCACCGTGCGGCAGCGCGGCCGGACGCGGAGCAGGACCTCCTTCGCGAAGGGGAAGGGCTGGAGGGGGCCCGGGTCCCGGTCGTAGAAGGCGCGACGCCCCGCCTCGGCCACCCGCACGGGCTGCACGGAGCGGAAGGTCGCCGCGACCGCGCTGTCCACGTCGGGCTCGACGCCGGCGAGGGCGAGCCGCGCCTGGAGAACCTCCTCGACGGTGGCGCGTGCGCCCGCCTCGACCATCGCCCTCGCCGCCTCGCGGTGCGCCGGCCCGACGCACTGCCCGAGGCAGTCGAAGAGCGTGTCGTCGAGGTCGAAGACGACCGCCTTCACGCCGCCCGTGCCATTCCCTGCGCTCATCCTGTCCGCTCCATGAACGAGATCCCCTCCTCCGTCAGACGGCAGGGCAGCGGTCGGCTGCCCTCCGTCGCGAGCGCGCCCGCGAGCCCCGCGGGCTCGGGCCCGTCGCGCAGGACGACGAGGACGCAGCCCCCGCCTCCCGCGCCGAGCGGCTTGGTCCCGACGGCGCCCGCCGCGCGCACCGCGGCGTCGAGCGCCTCGATGCGCGCCGTCGTGATCCCCGGCGCCATCCGCCGGCGCACGCGTCCCTCGGCCACCACGACGTCGAGCGCGCGGTCGAGGTCGCCCCGGCGCAGCGCGTCGCGGGCCTCGCGGGCGAGCACCGCGATCTCGAGCAGCGCGTCGCGCGTCGTCGGCTCGCCGTCGAAGTACGCGCGCATCGCGCCCCAGTTGGTGAGCCCGCTGTCGTGCGGGACCCCCGTCCAGACGAGGCGAAGGCGGCGCGACAGCACCTCGAGGTCGACGGGCAGGCGCTCGACCCGGACGCCGCCGGGCCGCCCCTCGAGCGCGAGGCATCCGCCGAAGAGCGGCGGGTAGTAGTCCTGGTAGCCGGTGGGACCGCCGACGACGGCGGTCTCCAAGTCCTGCGCGAGGCGCCGAACGTCCTCGCGCTCGAGGCCGCGACCGGCCGCCTCGGCCAGCGTCGCGAGCACGCACGCGAGCAGCGCGCTCGAGCCGCCGAGCCCCGCGCCCTGAGGCGAGGTCGCCGTGGTCGTGACCGAGACGCCGCCCTCGGGCACGACCGCCTCGACCGCGCGTGCGAGGAGGGGGAGCGGGCCGTCGGCCTCGAGCGAGGCGCGCAGGTCCTCCATCGACTCGAAGCGGGCCGAGGTCGCGCGGTCCTCGCTCTCGAGACGGACCTCGTCGCCGGGGAGGGGCGTGACCACCACGCGGGCCGGCAGGTCGACGGCGGCGTTGACCGTCACGCCCGGCTCGGGGAGCGTCAGGTGGATCGGCCAGATGTCGATCGTCCCGCCCGCGAGGTCGATGCGGACGGGAACGCTGCCGGAGAGGGGTCGCATCGGGGCGGCGGATTCTCGCACGCGAAGGTCCTCCGCAGAACAGGCTTCGCGGGCACGGGTCGGCGGTCGGCGCGCGCGGCATCGGTGCCCGGCCGTAGGATGGACGCGATGAGGCCCCGCATCGGCGTCACGTGCAGCACGTTCTCCGCGGCGGAGGGGAAGGGCGTCCGCCGCTTCCAGGTTCCCGAGCCCTACGTCCGGCGGGTGGAGGAGGCCGGGGGCCTGCCGCTGCTCCTGCCCATCTCCGACCCCGCGTGGGCCTGCGACTACCTCGCGCTCGTCGACGGCCTCCTCCTGATCGGGGGGGACGACGTGGACCCGGCGCTCTACGGCGCCGCGCCTCACCCGCGTCTCGGCGAGGTCGACCGCGCGCGCGACGAGTTCGAGATCGCGCTCGCGCGGGCGGCGGCGCGGTCGAAGCTCCCGACGTTCGGGATCTGTCGGGGCCTGCAGGTGATGAACGTGGCGCTCGGCGGGACGCTCCTGCAGGACGTGCCCGACCAGGTCCCGGGCGCGCTGACCCACGGAGGCGCCTACGACGACGTGCACGGCATCGCCGTCGCGGCGGGAACGCGGCTCGCGCGCGTGCTCGCCGAGGCGGACGTGCGCGTCAACAGCCACCACCACCAGGCGATCGACCGCGCCGCGCCGGGTTTCGTCGTGACCGCGCGGTCGCCCGACGGCGTGGCGGAAGCGGCCGAGATCTCCGATCTGCCGTTCTTCCTGGGCGTCCAGTGGCACCCCGAGCGGATGGCCGAGAGCGCCTCCACCCGGCGGCTCTTCGCGGGATTCGTGGGGGCCGCGTCCGGGGGGAAGTGACGTCGGCCGCGGGCGCGTTCGCAGGAGTAGGATTTCTCCGTGCCCTCGACGTCCACCGCTCCCCGCCCGGGCTTCCCCCTTCCCGTCATCGGCTTCCTCCTCGTGGCGGCCGGTGTCGCGGCGGTGTTCGGGTTCTATCTGTTCTCCGGCGTCGAAGCCCCGCCCGACGTCGACGAGACGTCCGGGTACCCGACGGCTCCCGAGATCGGCGACGCGCCGATCCCCGTGCTGCCGCCGGCCGCGCCGCCGATCGCGGCGCCGTCCCCGTCCTTCCCCGCGGCACGGACCGGCGGCAGGTCGGGCGCGGTCGAACCGGGTCTGCGGGCCCCGTTCGGCGAGGATCTCTCCGACCCCGCCCACGTGAAGGCGAAACTGCGGGCCGCGCTCGCGGCTCGCGACTGGGCGCGCGTCGCCGATCTGCTCGCGATCCACGATGGCGCGCTCGATCCCGACGTCCTCGACGCGCTCGTGCAGGCCCTCCACGACCCGGCGCAGGCGGCGCGCGCCGCCGGCGCGTGGGCCCGCGTGCGCGACCCCAAGGCGCTGAACGTGCTCCTGCCGAAGGTGTCCGTGGCGCGCGACGACCTCGCGACGTGGACCGCCGTCCTGCGGGCGGTGACGTCGGCGGCGGCCGTGCCCGGCGCCGACCGAGGCGCCGCGGTCGCCACGCTGCACCGCCTCGTCGACGGCACGCTAGAGGACGTCGTCGTGCTGCAGGCGATCGCGCGCATCGGAGGCGTCGAGGCCCTCGACGCCTTCATCGACCTTGCGCGGCGCCCCAACGGGGCGATCCGCGTTCCGGACCCCGTGCGAGCCGACCTCGACCTCCGCCAGGACAAGGAGGCGGGCCGTCGCCTCGCGGAGGCGCTGGCCGCTCCCGACGCGTCCCCCGACGCACTCGTCGCCCTGAGCGACCTCGCCTTCGTGGGGCCCGGCGCGGAGGCCGTCGTCCCCGCCCTGCTCGCGCTCGACGTCGAGGGGCGGCCGCAGGAAGTCCGGGAGGCGGTCTACGGCGCGCTCACGCGTGTGGGCGACGACCGCGGCTACGAGCACCTGCTGGCCGTGGCGCAGGACTCGAAGCGAGACGTCGGGCAGGCCGCCGGCACGGCACTGGCCGGAGCGCAGAGCGCGTCGCCGGCGGCCCGGGCACGACTCGTCGAGGCGGCGCGCACGACGACGGACGACAACCTGAGGCTCTCCCTCGCCCACGGACTCGGGTCGCTGCGCGAGCCGTCCGCTCTGCCCCTGCTCACGGAGTGGGTCGGCTCGGGGTCGGAGACCATTCGATCGACCAGCGTCGCGGCGCTCGGGAAGTACGGCCCGCGCGCCGCCGAATCGGTCGAGGCCCTCGGGCGCGCGTACGGGTCGGGCGACTCGGGGCTTCGCTCGCAGATCGCGGTGACGCTCGCCGGGATCGGTACGCCCGAGGCCCGCAGCCTCCTCGAGCAGGCGCGCGCCTCCGAGGCGCACCCGACCGTCAAGAAGGTCGTCGAGTCCGCGCTCCGCAACCTCGAGGCCCGGAAGTCGCCGTGAGCCGATCGCTGCCGGCGACGGGCGTCGTCCTCGCGCTCCTCCTGCTCACGGGCCAGGTCTGCGCGGAGTCGGCCGTCGAGACGCTGCGCCGCGCGTTGAAGAAAGGCGCGACGGAGCCGCGCGTCGCCGCCCTTCAGGAGGCGGCCCGAGCTGGGGGGCGTCTCTCCGCCGAGGAACGCCGACAGACGACGTTGCTCCTGCGCAAGGTCCTCGGCGCGGACGGCGACCCGCTCGTGCGCCAGGAGGTCGTCCGCACGCTCGCCGCGCTCCACGACGAAGCCGCCTGGGTTCCCGTGCTCGTGGCCGCCACCTCGGACCGCGACGAGGCCGTGCGCCGCGTCGCGGTCGACGCGGTGCTCACGGCGAAGGGGGACGTCCTGCCCGTCGCGAAGAAACTCCTGAAGGAGGACCAGGACCCGACGTTCCGCGCCGAGGTGTGCCTTCTCCTCGGCCGCCGCCAGCGGCTGGACGCCGCCCCGATCCTGCTCGAGGCGCTCGCCGACGCCCACCCGCGCGTCCAGAGCGCGGCGGGGGAGGCGCTCGAGGCCGTGTCGGGCGAGGCCCATGGATGGGACGGCAAGGCGTGGGCCCGCTGGTGGGAGAAGGCGAAGCCGGGCGCCGCGCCCGCCGCGGTTCCACGCCCCGGCGAGACGGTCACGGGCACGCCGCAGGCGCCCGAGGTGCCGCCGCCGCCCCCTCCGCAGAAAGGCCTCGTGCCC
This sequence comes from Planctomycetota bacterium, assembly GCA_035537895.1. GTDB lineage: Bacteria > Planctomycetota > PLA2 > PLA2 > JAEUHO01 > DATLLK01. Next base: position 1,491 of record DATLLK010000134.1, on the reverse strand, counting down.
GAGCTCTACGGCGTGCCCCTGCGCGCCAAGGACTACGTGTTCGTGATCGACGTCTCCGGCAGCATCGGCGCGGACGGGATCGCGACCGCGAAGAGCGAGCTGGTCAAGGCCGTCGAGCGGCTGGGCTCCGACGTCCGGATCGCCGCGCTCTTCTTCGACGAGGAGGTGCGCACCTGGCACCCCGAGATGACGCCGGCCACGCCCGCCGCCAAGGACGAGCTTGCGAAGTTCGTGCGCGGGATCGGCCGCGGCAGCCGGACGGACATCATGACGCCGCTGAACGCCGGTCTCGCGATGGTCCGGCGGCGGGTGGCCGAGCGGGTCGCCGCGAAGGACCCGGCCCCCGAGCCCGTGACGATGTTGGTCGTGAGCGACGGCCAGGAGAACGTGAAGGGGACGCCCGGCGAGGTGGTGGGGGACAAGCTCGACCGGCTCGACCTCTCGCAGTCCGTCGTCCACGCGATCTGCGTGGGGGGGCGCGGCAGCGTGCTGATGGAGGCGCTCGCGCGCCGCGCCGGCGGGTCCTACGTGGTGGTCCCGTAGAGGGAGCGCCGCGAAGCGGGTCAGCGGACCTCGACGACCGCGCCGGCCGTCTCGAGGAGGTCGCGGATGCGCTCGGCCTCCGCCGCGTCGACGTCCGTCGCGACCGCCTTGGGCGCGTGGTCGACGAGCGCCTTCGCATCGGCGAGCCCGAGCCCCGTCGCCTCGCGCACCGCGCGGATCACCTCGGGCGTGCGGTCGCCCGGGCGCACGAGGACGACCGTGCGCTTCGCGGCGGCCGGCGCCGTCCCGGGCGCCGGGCCCGCCGGCTGCCCCGCCTCGCGGCGCTCGCGCAGGACGCGCTCCGCGACGGGGGACTTCGTCCACCCGGCCATCTGCGAGATCCCGATGATCAGGACGGCGCCGCCGACCAGCGCCCACAGGAGCAGCACGCCCCGCGGCCGCGGCGCCTTCTTGCGCGCGGCGGCGGCCATCGCGTCCCGGAGCGAGGTCTCCGGCCGCCTGGGCGGGGTGGGGGATGCCGATGCCATCGCGCGTCCATCGAACCACGGTCGAGCGGCCGTTCGCGTAGATTCGCGGCCATGGAGCTGATCCTCGAGACCGCCGGCGAGAGCCACGGGCCCCGGCTGACGGCGATCCTCGTGGGGATCCCGGCCGGTGCGCCCGTGACCGCCGCGTTCGTGGACGCGCGGCTCGCGGCCCGCCAGCGGGGCTACGGTCGGGGCGGGCGGCAGAAGATCGAGCAGGACCGCGCCCGCTTCGACGCGGGTGTCCGCGACGGGCGCGCGACGGGGAACCCGATCGCCCTCGTCGTGGAGAACCGCGACACGACGTACGCGTCGCTCCCGCCCGTGCACGCGCCGCGCCCCGGCCACGCGGACCTCGCGGGCGCGATGAACCGCGGCGTGAGGGACGCGCGCGACGTCGTCGAGCGCGCGTCGGCGCGCGAGACCGCGGTCCGCGTCGCGGCCGGCGCCGTGGCCGCCGAGT
>DATLLK010000133.1:0-5385 GCA_035537895.1 Planctomycetota bacterium | reverse complement strand
TTCACCGCCCAGGCGCCGGAGGCGTACGCGTTCCTCGACGCGTGCCGCGCGGTCGGCCTCACGACGGTGATGGGCGGTCTCCACGCGTCGGTCCTGCCCGAGGAAGCCGCCCTCCACGCCGACCACGTGGTCGCGGGCGAGGGCGAGGAGGCCTGGCCCGAGCTCGTCGCGGACGTCGAGGCCGGCCGCGCGCGCCGCGTGTACGACGCGCGGGGCCGCGTGTTCCCGCTCGAGCGCTCGCCCGAGCCCCGCTACGACCTCCTCGACCCCGAGCGCTACAACCGGTTGACGGTCCAGACCACGCGGTCGTGCCCGCGGCGCTGCACGTTCTGCGCCTCGGGCGTCCTGCTCCGCGGTCCCTACCGGAAGAAGCCGCTCGACCTCGTCGCGCGCGACCTCGAGGCGATCCGGCGCGTCTGGCATCGCCCCTTCCTCGAGCTGGCGGACGACAACACGTTCGTGGACCCGGCGTGGGGGATCCGGCTCGCCCGGCGGATCGGCGAGTTCGGGCTCCGCTGGTTCACCGAGACCGAGGTCACGGTCGCGGACCACGAGGACCTGCTCGAGGCGCTCGCGGCGAGCGGGTGCCGCCAGCTCCTCGTGGGCCTCGAGGCGCTCGACGTGCGGACCGTGGCCGGGCTCGAGGACCGTGCGTTCAAGCGGACGCGCGTTCCCGACTACGCCGACGCCGTGCGCCGCATCCAGTCGCACGGGATCAGCGTGAACGGGTGCTTCGTGCTCGGCGCCGACGACGAGGCGCCCGGCGCCGTCGGGCGCATCGCGCGCTTCGCCCGTGCGGCGGGACTCGCCGAGGTGCAGGTGACCGTCCTGACGCCGTTCCCGGGCACGCCCCTCTACGCGCGCCTCCTCGCGCAGGGCCGGATCCTCCGACCCGGCGACTGGGGCGGCGCGACGCTGTTCGACGTGACCTTCGAGCCCGCGCAAGGGACGGTCGAGGACCTCGAGGCCTCGCTGCGCGACGCGTTCCGGCTCCTCTACGCCCCGCAGGTCGTCAAGGCGCGCCGCCGCGCGTTCCACCGGCAGGTCCGTCAGGGTCGCCGGGCCCGCGCCGGCGCCCCGCGCGCCGCGTAAGAGCCCGACCCCGTCCGCGCCCGGGAGCGCAACGCGTCAGCGCCGATCCGCCGCCGCCGCCTCGCGACGCGCCTCGCGCCGCGACCCGCGACTGGTCGCGAGCCCGCCCGGCGGCAGGGTCATCGTCGCCTCCATCGTGCTCGGCGTCGGGCGCACGGGCGCCCCGACGCGCACGTTCGTGTGCGAGCGCGCCGCCTGCGCCGTGATCGCGCGCCCGACGAGCAGGAACGCCATGCCGCCGCCGACGAGGGCGCCGACCGCGATGTTGAGCGTCTCCGAGGGGAACGCCGGCTCGTGGGGGATCACGTCCGTCCACATGAGCAGCCCGAACGCCACGATCGCCAGTCCCACGCGCGCGAGCAGCCACCCCGCCGCGGACGGCGTCCGCGCGAGCGCGCGCGAGAGGATCTTGAGCACGAGGATCCCCGCCAGCACGGCGGCGATGGCGATCCCCAGGCGTACCCAGCTCTCGGGCAACTCGTACGTGAACGGCATCGGTGAGACCCCCCGTGAGGACGAACACCGTCCCATCGGCCGGGCGCCTCCCCGGGCTTGAATCGGCGCACCGGGGGCCGGGAGGGGGGATGCGAACGGGCCACGAAGGCCCACGCATGACGTCAGTCGGCGCGACCCCAGAGCGTCCACGCCGCCCAGTAGTAGGGGTGGCGCCAGGCCGGCTGGTCGCGCACGTAGGCCTGGGCCTTCCTGAGCGCCTCGGAGGCGTCGATGCCGATGCGGCCGCGCCGCGGGTTCCACAGGTCGTAGAACTTCGTCATCAGCGCGCGCGTCGCCGCGTCGTCCACGCGCCACAGCGAGCAGACGACCCGCGGCGCGCCCGCGAAGAGGAACGCCCGCGTGGGCCCGATCACGCCCTCGCCGCGGACCAGCTTCCCCGTCGCCGTCTCGCAGGCGGAGAGCACGACGAGGTCGGCGCGGATGCGCAGCCCCAGCACCTCGAGGCAGGTGAGGAACCCGTCGTCCGCGTCGGATTGCGTCAGCGCGAGGGCCGAGGCCTCCGGGCGCTCCTGGTCGATCACCCCGTGGCATGCGAAGTGGAGCCCGCGCCAGCGCGGGTGCGCGCCGAGCAGCGCGTCGCGCACGCGCGCCTCCGTCGCGTCGCGCGAGAGCAGGAGGATGTCGCCGACGGCGCGCGCCTCCTCGGCGCTCTCGGGCAGCGGCGGCAGGCGGCCGTAGGACGTCCCCGCCCGCGCGCCCGCGGCGCGCCCCGCGTCGTAGTCGGGATCGCCGACCGCCAGGATGTCGCGGCCGCGGATCAAGCCCTCCTCGAGGAGGATCCCGTACGTGGTGCCCGAGGGCACGCAGATCACGTCCTTGTCGGGGATCACGGCGGGGAAGGGCACGTGCGCGAGCGCGCCGTCGGGCGACACGAAGACGCGCCGGACCGCGGACCGGAGCCCCAGCGGCGCGATGATGCGGAGGTTGAGGCGCCCGAGCGCTGCCTGCGCCGCGCGGGGGTCCGCGCGGCGCTCGATCTCGTCGAGCAGCACCTCCACGTCGGCGACGATCGCCTCCGCGTCGGCGAGCGCGACGATCCGCGCGCCGTCCTTCTCGACGACGAGCGCCAGCGGGTCCTTCTCGAAGAGCCCGAACAGGACGAGCGCCTCGTCCCCCGCGAGCCGGCCGCAGATCGTCGCGAGGTCGTCGACGGTCGGGTCGAGGATGCGCTTGGCGCGCTTCGCCTCGCGCTCGATCCGCCGCATGACCTCCTCCACGGCGGTCCGCGCGGCGTCCATGTTCCCGCTCGCCGCCCGGATCGAGGCGCGCGACCCGCCGTCGAGCGACTCGCGGTACGCGAGGACCGCCGCCGTCTCCCGCGCCCGCGCCCGCGAGAGCGCGAAGGCCAGCTCGGGCGACAGCACCGCCTCCTGGAGCGCGCTCCGGTTGCGCATCGTCCCGAGCAGGGCGCCGGCGCGGCCCGTCTCGAGGAAGAACGCGGTCTTGTCCGCGTCGCCGAGCCCCGCCGCGGCGCGCGCCCCGATCTCGAAGACGCTCGCCGCCCCCTCGCGGGCCGACGTGACCTGCGACTCGGCGAGCCCGCGCGCCACGGCGTCCGTGTCGCGCGCGACCGCCTCGGCGAGCGCGAGCGCCTCGGCGAGCTCGCCTCGCACGAGCCGCGTGTGGGCGAGCGCGCGCTGCTGGCGCAGCGCCACGTCGCGGTAGCCGGTCGCGCGCGCCAGCGCGATCGCCCGCTCGCGCGCCTCGATCGCCGAGAGGTCCTCGCCGAGCGCCTCGTGGGCGTCGGCGATGCGCGCGAGCGACTCGGCCTCGTCGCCGCGGTGCCCGAGCTCGTGCTCGAGGGCGAGGGCGCCGCGCCACGCCTCGAGAGCGCGGACGTGGTCGCCCATCTTCGAGTGCGCGCTGCCGATGCCCACGAGGGCCGCCGCGGAGGTCGCCTGCTCGCCGGCCTCCTCGGCCACGGCGAGCGCCTCCGTCCGGAAGGCGAGGGCGCGCTCGGGGTCGTTCAGGCTCTCGTGCACGTTCCCGATGCTCAGGAGGGTCAGCGCGGCGCGGACCCGGTGACCGAGCTCCTTCTGCAGCGCGAGGGCCTCCTCGTAGTACTTGAGGGCCCGCGCGTGGTCGTTCAAGCCCGTGTAGAGGCGGCCGAGGCGCGCGAGCGAGTCGGCCCGGTCGCCCTCTCGCCCGAGCTGCTCCTCGAGCGCCAGGATGCGCTCGTAGCACTCGACGGCCCGCGCGTCGTTCCCGAGGTCGCAGTGGACCGCGCCGATGCCCCCGAGCAGCATGGGCAGCTCGCCGCGCCCCGTCCACTGCTCCGCGCGCGCGCGCGCCAGGGTCCGGTACTCCTCGGCCTTGGAGAAGTCGCCGAGGCAGGCGTGCACGTTGCCGATGCTCCCGAGGACGAGCGCGGCCCCCGCGGGGTTGCCGAGGTCCTCGTGGAGCTTCAGCGCCAGGTCGTAGTGCTCGAGCGCCTTCGCGTAGTTGCCGAGCGAGGCGTGGACGTGCCCCATGCTCGCCCGCACCGCCGCGGCGGACGCCCAGTCCTGCGCCCTCTCGCGCATCCCGAGCGCGCGCTCGTGGTAGTCGAGGGCCCGTTCGTACTGGGCGAGGCGGTGGTAGACCGCCGCGAGGCCCGACAGCGCCGCCGCGGAGCTCGCGTGGTCCTCGAGGCGCTGCGCCGTCGCGTGCGCGGTGTCGAGGTCGTCCATCGCGCCGTCGTAGTCGCCGAGCCGCGCCCGCGCCGCGCCCATGCGCAGGAGCGTCCTGACCTGGCCCGCGTCGTTGTCGCGCCGCTCCTCGAGGGCGAGGGCCATGCGCAGGTCGTCGAGCGCCGCGGCGTAGTCGCCGCGCGCGTGCTCGGCGCAGCCGCTCTCGTGCCACGCCCGCGCCGCGGCGCCGAGCCAGCCCATCCCGGTCGCGATCCCGGCGGCCGTCCGCCACGCCGCCGCCGACGGCACGGGCCGGTGCGCGAGGCCCTCCGCCTGCGCCCTCAGCGCGGCGAGGTCGTACCCGAGGACGCCGCCGACGGCCGGGTCGGCGGGAGCGAGCGCCTCGAGGGCCGCGACGTGGTCCTCGCGCCCGAGCGCGTCCCGCGCGGCCGCGATCGTCTTGCGGACCGCATCCGCCTCCGGCTGGGCCTTCCACTGCTCGACCCACGCGCGGAGCGCGGCGGTGTCGGCACGCGAGGAGGCCCCGGCGAAGGCGAGTGCCGCCTCCCGCGATCCCCGGGCCAGCAGGAGCGAGGCGACGCGCCACGGGTCGGGGATGTCCAGGGCCGCGTGCGCGCGCAGCAGGTCGAATCGCCCGGCCTTCGCGGCCGCCTCGACCGCGTCCGCCGCGACCGGGACGGGCAGGGCGGCGCCGGGCGTGCTGTCGCCCCGGGCGGTGGCGACGAGCGCCAGGGCCATCAGGAACGACAGGAACGAACGCGACCTCATCGGCACATCCCCGCGCAACGTAACGGCGAAGGCGCCGGGGGGCAATGTCGCGAAAGATGGACGTTCGGTGCCCCCGCGCCCCCGGTCCACGCTCCTTTCCATCCTGACCGGGGCCTGAGGGGCCGTCCCGTATCGAATTCGCGAAATGCGCGGACGCTGCCCGCGCTTACCCACGTGCCGAGCAACCGTACCGACTCCGACGTTGGTATGTACGGATGGGGATCGCCGTGAGGAAAAGGCGCGGCTTGCAACCGATGACCGGCGACGCGGGGGGACTCCCTGCTCGCGACTCATTCTCCTGGACCGGGGCCTACACGCTGCTCGCGGGGTCGGCCATGCACGGGGTGACGGCCCCCGCCCCGACGACGGGGGCCGTCAC
>DATLLK010000132.1:0-6636 GCA_035537895.1 Planctomycetota bacterium | reverse complement strand
GCAGACCCCCGCGCTCCTCGACGGGATCGGGACCGACGGCCTCGTCGTCGCCAACCCCGCGATCCCCTGGGACCACGCGGTCCTCGTCGAGGCGCAACGTCGCGGACTCCCCGTCACGACCGAGATCTCGCTGTTCGTCTCCCGCGTGGCGGCGCCGGTGATCGGGGTGACCGGCACGAAGGGCAAGAGCACGACGAGCACGCTGCTCGCGCACATGCTCACGGCGAGCGGGCGGCGCACGCACCTCGGCGGGAACGTCGGCCGCTCGCTCCTGAACGAACTCGCGCGCATCGGGCCCTCGGACGCGGTCGTCCTCGAGCTGTCGTCCTTCCAGCTCCACTGGCTGGCGCGCATCGGGTTCCGTCCGGCGATCGCCGTCGTGATGAACCTGTTCCCCGACCATCTCGACCGGCACGGCACCCTCGACGCCTACGGGCTCGACAAGCGCGCGATCCTCGACGCGCAGCGCGAGGGCGACGTCGCGGTCCTGCCCGTCGGGCACGCGGAGCTCGAGCGGCTCGGCTTCTCCCGCGCGGGGGGCGCCCGGCGGGTCCGCTTCTCCGACGCTCCGTTCTCGGGGGAGGGTGCGTACGTGGACGGCGACGGCGACCTGCGGGACGCCGGCGGCCCCGGCCGCGCGTCGCTCGACGGGTTCCGACTCTGGGGGCGGCACAACCGCGTGAACGCGGCGGCGGCCGCCGCGGCCGCGCGCGTCGCGGGGGCGACCTGGGCCGAGGTCCGCGCCGGAGCGCTCGCGACGGGGCCCCTGCGCCACCGCCTCGAGCCCGTGCACGAGGCGGGCGGGCTCCTCTTCGTCGACGACAGCATCGCGACGACGCCGCAGAGCGCGGCGGCGGCGCTCGCCGCCGTGCCGCGTCCGTGCGTGATCCTCGTGGGCGGCAAGGACAAGGGCGCGGACCCCGCCCCCCTCCTCGAGGCGGTCCGGCGCGCACGCGCCGTCGTGGGCATCGGCACGACCGGCCCCGGCCTCGTCGCCGCCTTGAAGCGCCTGGGCGGCGTGACCGCCGTCGACGGGGGGGCCTCGCCCGACCTTCGCTCGGCGGTCGACGCGGCGGTCCGACTCGCCCGGCCGGGCGACGCCGTGCTCCTCTCGCCCGGCTATTCGAGCCTCGACCAGTACCCGTCCTTCCAGGTCCGGGGCGACGCCTTCGCGGCGGCCGCCCGGGCCGTGGGCGGGCCGTGACTCGCGCCCCCGCGGGTTCGAAGGGGCGCCGGCCCCCCGCCCTTGCGCGATATCCTCTGACCTCGGAGCCCACGATGCTGTGCCAGGACTGCGAGAGCAAGCCCGCGACGATCCACATCACGGAGATCGCCGACTCGGGACAGAAGCACGAGCTGCACTTCTGCGAGGAGTGCGCGCAGAGCCACAACCTGACGCAGGGGGGGCCCATCCCGACCGGGCTGACGCAGCTCGTGACCGAGCGCACGCGCGCCTCCGACGCGAAGTGCCCGGAGTGCGGGATCACCTTCGAGGAGTTCCGCCTGAAGGGGCGCCTCGGCTGCCCGCGCGACTACGAGGTGTTCGCGAAGGAGCTCGCGCCCCTGCTCGAGAAGATCCACGGCGCGCAGCAGCACGTCGGCCGCGTGCCGCGGGGGACGCCGGCCGACACGGGCCGGGGCGACCTCCTCCGCCGCCTGCGCCGCGACCTCGCGCGGGCCGTGAAGGACGAGAACTACGAGGAGGCGGCCCGGCTGCGCGACGAGATCCAGACGGCCGAGGAGGCACCGCGTGGACCTGTCTGACTTCGACTCGGTGGGCGGCGAGTGGCTGCGCGGGGAAGGTCCCGACGCGGACGTGGTCATGTCGAGCCGCGTGCGCCTCGCCCGCAACCTCGCGGGGTTCTCGTTCGCGGCCCGCGCGACCGAGGAGCAGCGCCAGGAGATCGTGGGCCGCGTGCGCACCGCGTCGGAAGGCCTCGCCCTCGGACGGCGCCGCTACTTCATCGAGCTCTCGGCCCCCGAGGACCGTCGCGAGGCGAAGGAGCGCGAGCAGGATCGCGCGCTGCTCCACGAGCGCCACCTGATCAGCGCCGAGCTCGAGCGGGGCAAGGGCCCGCGCGCCGTGGCGTTCGGCAGCGACGAGCGCGTCAGCGTGATGGTGAACGAGGAGGACCACCTCCGGATCCAGGCGATCCGCAGCGGGCTCGACCTCGAGGCGGCGTTCCAGGACGCGAAGACGCTCGACGTCGCGCTCGAGCAGGTCCTGCCGTGGGCGGTCTCGCCCGTCTACGGGTACCTGACCGCCTGCCCGACCAACGTCGGCACCGGACTGCGGGCGAGCGTCATGCTCCACCTGCCCGCGCTCGTGTCGGCGCAGGAGATGAACCGGGTCTTCCAGGCCGCGGCGCGCACGGGGCTCACCGTGCGCGGCTTCTACGGCGAGGGGACCAAGGCGATGGGCGACTTCTACCAGATCTCCAACCAGGTCACGCTGGGCCAGAGCGAGGAGGAGATCCTCCGCAAGCTCTCGCGCATGCTCCCCACCTTCCTCGACTACGAGCGCAAGGTGCGCGAGCACCTGCTCACCAACTTCCGCCTGAAGGTCGAGGACAAGGTGTTCCGGGCGCTGGCGGTCCTGCGCGTCGCGCGCTCGATGACGACCGACGAGGCGATGGAGCTCCTGTCCGCGGTCCGCCTCGGCGTCGTGACCGGCCTCGTGCCGGGCGCCACCCTGCGCACCGTCCAGGACCTCTTCGTCCTCGTCCACCCCGCCCACCTGCGCCGCCAGGTCGGCCGCGCCCTCGAGCACAGCGCGGAGCGCGACGTCCAGCGCGCGAGCCTCCTCCGCGAGCGGCTCGCGAAGGTCTGAGCCCGCGTTCTCGGGGCCAGCGGGATCGTCCGCAGGGACCCGTGGCGATGGGGGGGCGCGGGGTCCTACTCCCCGAAGACGTCGCGCCGCAGGTCGTCGTAGTCCACGTCGTCCCCGAAGGCCACGGGGCCGTCGCCCAGCACGTCCTCGGGGTCCACGCGGTCGCGGGAGGCCTCGGAGCGCTCCGACATGCGGGCCCAGCCGGCCGCCTCGAGCGACTTCAGGAAGTCGAGCTCCGAGGAGACGTCGATCTCGTCGCCGCCGCCGGCCGCCGCGACGCGCGCCGCGACGCCGGCCATGTACCCGGCGGGGGTGCCGTCGCCCGGCGCACCGGGCACGCGGGCCATCCAGAGGACGACCTCCTCGGGCGTGCCCAGGTACTCGTCTCGGCCGATCCGAACCTTGTAGAGCACGCACCACCTCGGCGGGGTTTTCACCGGCGCGGCTAGGATAGCCGCGTGACGAGCCTCCCCGACCAGGCGCCCGGCCGCGGCGAGCACGCGATGGCGTACTCCATCGCGTTCCTCGCGACCCTCCTCTGGGTGGCCTGCGTCATGCCGGGCGCGCGCCTCCACGATCCCTCGCTCCCCGACGACCTCGCGACGCCGATGCACCGCGGGGCGCTCGTCCTCGTCCCGGCGCTGATCCTCCTCGTGGCGGCGCCCTTCGCGGCGATCCTGTCGACCCACGCGCTGGGGGTCCGCGGGCTCCTCGCGTGGTCGAGCGCGTTCGTGTCCATCGTGGCCGCCGGCGCCATGATCGCGGCCGGGCCCAAAGGCATCCTGTGGGGCGGAGTCGTGCACCTGACCGCGCTCGGCCTCGTGTCGGTGCGGGACGGACTGCGCGTCTCGCGCGCGGCCGCGGCGGACGAGCCCGAGGACGTCCCGCCGACGCACGCCGACCTGCGGCTCGTCCTCTGCGTGCTCGCGTTCCTCGTGCCCGCGAGCGTGCTCGCGATCGGCCCGGGCGAGCGGGCCTCCTGGTACGCCGCCTACTCGTTCGTCATGGTGGCGGCCGCCGGCGACCGCTTCTCCCGCACGCTCGTGGGGCTGCGCCGCGCCTGCGCGGCCTGCCTCGCGCTGCTCGGCACGCACCTCGTCGTCTCCGTGCGCTACCTCCTGTCGGGCGGGACCCCCGCGCCCGACGGCTGGACGTGGGCCGGTTCCACCGCCTTCTTCATGTCCGTGGGCCTCGCGGGGCTCTCGCTGACGTGGCTGGGCCTGCTGGTGCGTCCCCGGCGGCCCGAGGGGGCCCGCGCGTGAGCGGACCGGTTCCGGGCGCCCTCGACGAGGCGACGCCCGCGCCCGTCGTGCGCGCCCGCTGGCGCCTCGTCGCGCTACTCGCGGCCGCCGGCCTCTACCTCCTGCCGTGGCACGGGGCCGCCACGGGCGCCGAGCGCGCGGGCGCGGCCGCGGCGCTCGCGCTCCTCGCGTCGTGGGGGGTGGCCGCCACGTCGCTGCTCGCGCGCACGCGCCGCGGCGTGCGGGCCGGAGAGGCCGTCACGTGCGCCGCCGTCGCGGCGACGGTCCTGTGGCTCGTCGTCTCGCGCCATCCGTGGCTGCCGGGCCCCGACCGCCGGGCGACCCTCGTGCCCGTCTTCGGGCCCCTCGCCGTCCTCGCGGTGCTGGACCTGCTCGCCCTCGCGCGCCGCGTCCCCGTCGGCGCGGGGGTCGCCGGCATCCGCGCGGGCGCCGCGCTGCTGGCGGCGGCGGCGCTCCTCGTCGCGGGACAGGCGTTCGCCGCCGGCGTCGCCGCCTTCCTGTGGGCGGCGCCCGTCGCGACGGCGTTCGCTCCGACCGCCCGCGACGCCCGCCGGGCCCTCGACGTCGTGGCGCTCCTCGTGGCGTTCGCCCTCTTCGTGGCGCCGGAAATCCAGGCTTCCCTGGTCCCGCCCGCGCCGTCCGTCGAGGTGGGCACGCTCTGGGCGTTCCTCCACCGCGTCGTCGCCGTCGTGGTCGCCGTCGGGGCGTTCCGCGGGATCTTCTGGCCCGATCCCGACGAGGTCGCCGTCGGCGCACGCGCGGCCTGACGTGGACGCGCGCCCGCCGGGCTCTCCCCGCTCCCTGACGCGCGAGGTCCTCGACCTCGCCGCCCCCGCCGTGCTCTCGGGGTTCGTGCAGATGGCCTACCACTGGGTGAACCAGGCGTGGGTCGGCCGGCTTCCCGACGGCACGACGGCGACCGCCGCGCTCTCCGTCGCGAGCTACACCGTGTGGGCCTTCCACGCCCTGACGATGCTCCTCGGCGTGGGGTTGACCGCGCTCGTCGGCCGCTACGCGGGCGGGGGGCGCCAGGCGGTCGCGCGGTGGGTCGCCGCGCAGGGGCTGCGATGGTCGATCGTGCTCTCGGCCGTCGCGGGCGTCGTCGGGATCCTGCTCGCGCCGTGGGTGTTCTCGGTCGCGCACGTCTCCGAGGCCGCCGCCGCGGACGGCACCGGCTACGTGCGCCTCTTCTACCTGTTCGGCTTCTCGACCTTCCTCCAGGTCGCGTGCGACGCCGTCTGGCGCGGCCACGGGACGACGCGGGTCCCGCTCGTGACGTCCGCGCTGGGGCTCGCGCTGAACGCCGCGCTCGACCCGATCCTGATCTTCGGGTGGGGGCCCGTGCCCGCGATGGGCGTGGAGGGCGCCGCGGTCGCCACCGCGATCGCCGCGACGTGCGCGGCGGCCCTGTCGCTCGCGTGGCTGCGCTCCCGCGGTCTGCTCTCCTCGGTCCGGCCCCCCGACGAGGAGGTACGGCTCTCCAGGGCGACGCCGCTCGCGCCGGGGCCGGTGCCGGCGCTCGACGCGTCCGTGCTCCTGCGGTTGGTGCGGGTCGGCCTGCCCGTCGCGCTGAGCGGCCTGTTCTTCGTCGCCGTGTACCTGGGCCTCGCGCGTATCGTCGCGCGCGCGGGCGGCGACGCCGCGCAGGCCGGGCTGGGCGTGGGCATCCGCGGGGAGCAGGTCGCCTACTTCCTCACGCAGGGGTTCGCGATGGCGGCCGGCGCGCTCGTGGCGCGGCGGCTCGGGGCCGGCGCCCCCGACGCGGCGGAGCGCGCGGCGTGGCGCGCGACGGCGCTCGCGAGCGTCGGCTGCCTCGTCTGGTCCGTCCTGATCCTCGCGGTCCCCGAAGTGCTCGCGCGCCTCTTCCTGCCGGGCGCCGCCGACGCGGCGGCCCGCGCGCACGCGGTCGAGTACTACCGCCTCGTCGCGCTCTGCCTCGTGCCCCAGTGCTGGGAGGGCGTGCTCGACGGCGCGTTCGGCGGAGCCGGCCTGACGGTCCCCCCGATGATCGTCTCGATGACCCTGACGGGGGCGCGGATCCCCCTCGCCCACTGGGCCGCGTTCGACCTGGGCCACGGCGTGACGGGCATCTGGGTCGTGATCGTCGTGACGGCGGCGCTGCGCGGGATCGTGACGGCGGTCTGGTTCGCCCGCGGAACGTGGAAGCGACGGCCGGTCTGAGGCCGGTAGACTCCGTCGGATGCCGCGCCCCCTGGGTCCGCTCGCACGCGCCGCGCTCGTCGTCCTCGCGATCGCGGCGACGATCGGCCTCGCGCTCGTCGTCGGGCCGCTCGTCCACGGCGGCCTCGTCGCCGTCGGGATCGACCGGCCCTACACGAAGATCTTCCGCTACGTCACGGCGGTCCTGCTCGTCGCGCTCGGCCTGATCGCGCTGCGCCCCTGGCGCGACGTCCCGCCCGACCTCTACGGCCTTCGCGGGCCGCGGTCGCGACCCGCCCTCGCGCTGGGCGGGGCCGCGACGGCGCTCGCGGTCCTCGTCGCGATCGCGCTCTTCGACGCGGCCGCGGGGCACCTCTCGTGGGA
>DATLLK010000131.1:0-2208 GCA_035537895.1 Planctomycetota bacterium | reverse complement strand
GTGCACCCGGTCGTGATCCGGCCGTCGGGCGTCACGTCGGTCATCTCGGCGATCACGAGCCCCGCCCCGCCGATCGCGCGGCTGCCGAGGTGCACGAGGTGCCAGTCCGTGGGCGCTCCGTCGTCCGCGGAGTACTGGCACATGGGCGACACGACGATCCGGTTCGCGAGCTCCAAGCCCCGCACGCGGAACGGGACGAAGATCGGGGGCGGCAGCTCGCCGTTCGGACCAGGCCGTACGCCGTTCTCCGCGGCGTACGCCTCTCGCGCACGCGCCACGAGCGCCGGGTCGCGCTTGGCGAGGTTGTCGTACGTGATCCGCTTGCTGCGGGTCATCAGGTTGAACGTGAAGCGCACCGGGTCCTGGCGCATCCAGCGCGCGGCGTTCTCGAACCACGCCTGGCTCGTCGTGGCGGCGCGCTGGATCTTCGAGACCTCGACCCGGCGGTTGGCCTCGTAGGCCTCGAGCGCGCGCGGGACGTCGTCCGCCCCGTGCGCCTCGAAGGCGCGCGCGAGCGTGATCGCGTCCTCCATCGCGAGCTTGGTCCCCGAGCCGATCGAGAAGTGCGCCGTGTGGGCCGCGTCGCCCAGGAGGACGACGTTCTCGTGGCGCCACGACGCGCACGAGACCGTCGGGAACGACCGCCAGATCGACTTGTTCGTGAGGATCCGGTGGCCCTGGAGGTGGTCGTGAAAGAGCCGCTCGACGTACGCGGTCGTCTCGGCCTCGCTGGCGCGGTCGAGGCCGGCGCGGCGCCAGGTCTCCTCGCGGCACTCGACGATCCAGGTCGACGTCGACTCCCCGAAGGGGTAGGCGTGGACCGTGAAGAGCCCGTGCTCGTTCTCGCGGAACACGAACGTGAAGGCGCGCAGCGGCAGGTTCGTCCCGAGCCACGCGAAGCGGCAGGCGCCCCACGCGATCGACGGGCGGAAGGACGCCTCGTAGCGCTGGCGAACGAGGCTGTTGGCGCCGTCGGCGGCGATGACCAGGTCCGCTGAGCGCAGGGCCTCGGGGTCCTTCACCTCCGACTCGAACGCAAGGACGACGCCCAGCTCGCGGCAGCGCTCGTGGAAGATCTGGAGGAGCGCGCGGCGCGACATCCCGCAAAAGCCGTGGCCCGTGCTGCGCACGACCGATCCGTGCACGAACGTGTCGATCTCGCCCCAGTACGCGAATTGACGGCGGATCGCCGTGTACGTCTCGCGATCGGCCGCCTCGAAGCCCGACAGCGTCTCGTCGGAGAAGACGACCCCCCATCCGAAGGTGTCGTCGGCCCGGTTGCGCTCGTGGACGACGATCTCGGCGGCGGGGAACGCCTTCTTCAGGAGGATCGCGGAGTAGAGCGACCCCGGTCCGCCGCCGATGCAGGAGATGCGCACGCCGGCCTCCGCCCCGCCGCCGGCCGGTCCGGCCCGACGGGAGGCGAGAGCCTACCGCCCGTGCGCCCGATCCGTCACGGCCGGCGGGGCCAGGCCGCCGCGGCGAGCGCGAGCCAGCCGACGACGAAGGCGAGGCCGCCGACGGGCGTGACGGCGCCCAGGGCCTTCACGTCGGTCAGGGCCAGCGCGTAGAGGCTGCCCGAGAAGAGGACCGTGCCCGCGACGAACGCCCAGCCCGCCGCGCGCAGGAGCCGCGGGCGGCCGAGTGGCGAGTCGCGCTCCATCTGCTGGGCGACGGCGACGAGGAGGAGGGCGACCGCGTGCGCCGCCTGCCAGTGGACCGCCTTCTCCCAGACGTCGAGCGCTCGTGCGTCGAGCGTGTTGCGCAGTCCGTGGGCGCCGAAGGCGCCCGTCAGGACGACGATCGCGCCGGAGAGGGCGCCGAGGACGGCAAAGGGTCCGTGCATGGGGTGCGGTCTACCACGCGCCGTCGCGCCGCGCCTTCCACCACGCCCGGATCTTCGCGACGGCCGCGTCGCGCGCGGCGTCGTCCCCTCGCGCGTCGTAGCCCGTCGACGCGAGGTCGAGCCGACGGTAGGGGAAGAGGCTGGAGAGGATCGACGCGAGGCTCGACTGGGCCGCGGACCGCAGGATCGGGTCCTTGTCGAGCAGGGCGTCGATCAAGGGGTCCACGGCCGCCTTCACCCGGAAGCCCCCGAGTGCCCGCGCCGCGTCGTCACGGGCCTTCGAGCCGTTCTTCAGCACGTCCACGAGGGCCACGAGACCCGACAGGTCGTCCGTCCGGCGGAGCGCCTCCGCGGCCGCCACG
>DATLLK010000130.1:0-2790 GCA_035537895.1 Planctomycetota bacterium | reverse complement strand
CGCCCCGCCCCCGGCGCGGACCGCCGCGCCGGGGGCCTTCGTTCCCGGACCCGCCCCTGACGCGCCCGCTGCCCATCGACGAGGTCCTCCCCGACGCGCTCGCGCGCCTGCGCGAGGCGGGGGCCGTCGTCGTCGAGGCGCCGCCCGGCGCGGGCAAGACGACCCGCGTCCCGCCCGCGATCCTCGACGCGGGCCTCGCGGGTCCCGGCGACGTGGTCGTCCTCGAGCCGCGGCGGCTCGCGGCGCGCATGGCCGCCGCCCACGTCGCCTCCGTGCGCGGCGAGCGGGTCGGGGATGCGGTCGGCTACCAGGTCCGCTTCGAGGACGTGACGGGGCCGCGCACCCGCCTGCGCTACGTCACGGAGGGCGTGCTCGCCCGCCGGCTCGTCGGCGACCCGACGATCGCCGGCACCGGGTGCGTCGTCCTCGACGAGTTCCACGAGCGCCACCTCGCAGCGGACGTCGCGCTCGCACGCCTCGCGCGCCTGCGCGCGGGCGCGCGCCCCGACCTGCGGATCGTCGTCATGTCCGCGACGCTCGACGCCGAGCCCGTCGCGCGCGGGCGCGTGCTCGATCGCGACGGGGAACGCGCGGCCTTCGCTGCGCACGCGGGGGCACCCGCCGAGGTAGCGCGCGACGACCGGCCGCTCGAGACCCAGGTGGCGGACGCCGTCGGGCGGGTGCTCGCCGACGGAGCCGAGGGCGACGTCCTCGTCTTCCTGCCGGGCGCCGCCGAGATCCGTCGTGCGGCCGACGCTCTGCGCGGCGTCGCGGCCGCGCGGGGCGCGCTCGTGCTCCCGCTCCACGGCGACCTCTCCGCCGACGACCAGGACCGCGCCGTCCGGCCCGCCGGCGCGAGGAAGGTCGTCCTCTCGACGAACGTCGCCGAGACGGGCGTCACGATCGACGGCGTCGTCGCCGTCGTGGACTCCGGCCTCGCCCGGATCGCCTCGCACGCCCCGTGGAGCGGGTTCCCCGTCCTGCGCACGCAGAAGGTGTCGCGTGCCTCGGCGGCGCAGCGTGCCGGGCGCGCCGGCCGCACGCGCCCGGGGCGCTGCCTGCGGCTCTACACCCGCGCCGACCACGACGCGCGGGCCCCGTGGGAGGCGCCGGAGGTCGCGCGGCTCGACCTCTCCGAGACCGTCCTCGAATTGCGGGCCGCCGGCGTCCTCGACCTCGCGTCGTTCCCCTGGTTCGAGGCCCCCGAGCCCGGCGCGCTCGCCGCCGCCGAGGTCCTCCTCGCGCGGCTCCACGCCGTCGACGAGGCGGGCCGCGTGACCGACGTCGGCCGTCGCATGCTGCGCTATCCGCTCCACCCCCGGCTCGCCCGGCTCCTCGTCGAGGCGGAGCGCCTCGGCGTGCCGCGCGAGGGGGCGGAGGCGGCGGCGCTGCTCGCCGAGCGCGACCTCCGGCTCTCCGGACGCTCGCGCGCGCTCGTGGCCACGCCGCGCGGGGCCGGCGACTCCGGTCCCTCCGACGTCCTCGCGATGCGCGACGCGCTCGAGGTCGCGCGGCGACGCCGTTTCGACGGGGCGAGCCTGCGCGGCGCGGGCATCGACGCCGCCGCGGCGCGCGCCGTCGAGCGGGCGCGCGCCCAGCTGGAGCGCCTCGCGGCGGGGGCGCGCGCGGGCCCCGCGTCCGACGCCGACACCGGCCTCCTGCGCGCCGTGCTCTGCGCCTTCCCCGATCGCGTCGCCCGCCGCCGGCGCGCGGGCGAGCCCGAGGTGCTGCTCGCGGGCGGTGGCGCCGCCACGCTCGGCGAGGAGAGCGTCGTGCGCGGGGCGTCCCTGCTCGTCGTCGTGGACGCGGAGGAGCGCCCGCGCGGCGGCCCGCTCGCGCGCGTCGCGAGCGCGATCGAGCCGGAGTGGCTCCTCGACGTGGCGCCCGAGCGCCTGCGCGAGGAGGTCGTGGCGGTCTGGGACGAGGCCGGCGAGCGCGTGGAGGTCGAGCGGCGCACGCTCTACGACGACCTCGTCCTCGAGTCGGCGCGCCGCCCCGCCGAGGGCGACCCCGCCGCCGCGCGCATCCTCGCGGATCACGCGGCGAAGGCCGGCGTCCGCGCGTTTGCGGACCCCGAGGCCCTCGACCGGCTGCTCGCGCGCGCGGCCTTCGTCGCTCGCGAGGCCCCCGACGCGGGCGTGCCTGCGCTGACCGAGGAGGACGCGCTCGCCGCGCTGCGGCGCGCGTGCGAGGGACGCTCGTCGTTCGCGGCGCTGCGCGGCACGGACGTGCTCGGCGCACTCGTCGCGGAGTGGGGCGAGGGGGCGCGCCGCGCCCTCGCGGCCCTCGCCCCCGAGCGCGTCGCGCTCCCGGGCGGCTGGTCGCCCCGCGTGCAATACGCCGCCGGCCGGCCGCCGTGGATCGAGGCGCAGGTTCAGGACCTGTTCGGCCAGCGCGACGGTCCGCGCGTGCTCGGCGGCCGCCTCGCCGTGGTCCTGCACCTTCTCGCGCCGAGCCGGCGCCCCCTCCAGGTGACGACGGACCTCGCCGGCTTCTGGGACCGGCACTGGCCCGCCGTGCGCCGCGAGATGGCGCGCCGCTATCCGCGGCATGCGTGGCCCGAGGACCCGAGATCGGCCACGCCGCCCGCGCGCGGCCCGCGTCGGCGTCCCTGACGCTTCCGAAGAGCCCCTCCGGCCGAACAGGCCGGGCTCGGGCCTACGTCACGGGGGTAGGATTGCCGTGGGCTTGACTGGAATCGGACCCGCGAGGAATCCCATGCGCGTACGCACGACGTTCGGATGGTTGGCCGCGGCGCTGCTCGCGGCGTGCGGCGGCCAACCATCCGAA
>DATLLK010000129.1:0-3986 GCA_035537895.1 Planctomycetota bacterium | reverse complement strand
CGGCGCACGTGGCGTACCCCGCGCTCGACCCCCTGGGCTCGATCGCGACGTTCTCCCGACCCGTGATCGACCGCCTGCGCGACCTGGCCGACGACCGCGACCTCGTCGTCTTCACCGACGCGCTCCTGATGGCCGGCGCCCACGTGCCCGGCGGGGAGACCCAGGCCGCGCGCCGGTCCCTGCTCGCCGGGTGCGACGCGCTCCTGATCCCGAGCGAGCCCGAGCGCCTCGCCGAGGAGCTGTTCGCGGAGGCGACATCCGACCTGCTCGGGGCGGCGGAGCGGGCCGCGCACCGCAACGTCGCGCTCGCCGTGCGGACCTTCAGCGAGCCCCCGCCCCCGCTCGACGACGACCACCTCGTGGGGGTGTCCGAGCGCGTGGCCGACCGCGCGGCGCGCCTCGCCGGCCTGCGGGCGCTCCCGACGATCGGGTCGGGCGAGACGGTCGTCGTGCTCGACGACGACGACGACCCCTCGCGGGGCGCCGTGATCGAGGCGCGGGCCCGCAAGGCCGGCGCGCGGGTCGTCATCCTGCGCGTGGCGCGGCAGGGGCCGCCTCCCGCCGTGCCGTCCGGCCTCGAGGCCTCCGTCGTCGTCGTCATGGCGTCCGTGCGCGCGTGGAAGGGGAGCAGCGACCTCTCGCCCGCGGGCCGCGAGACGCTCGCGCAGATCGCCGACGACGAGACGCAGGTCGTCGGGATGAAGCCGCGGATCGACGGCTCGACGTTCCACCTGCCGGGCACCGGACCCGACGTCGAAGCGGCCGTGGCGGACCGTCTGTTCGGCGAATAGCCGTCAGCCCGCGAGCGCGATCGCGCGAAGCCAGCGCTTGACCCAGGGGAGCAGGGCGAAGGCCGGCGCCGCGACGAGGAACGTGAGCGCGAAGTAGGGGGCCCAGCCCATCGCGTGGACGCCGTAGCCCGAGAAGGCGCCGGCGAGCGCGCCCGCCGCCGCGAAGATCGAGGAGAGCAGCGCGTACTGGGGGCCCTCGAGGCCGCGCTCGCACGAGATCATGAAGAGCGCGACGAACGGGGCCGTCCCCAGCCCCGCGCAGAGGCTCTCGGCGAGGACGGCGGTCCAGCCCATCGCGTCGGTCCTCGACCAGGCGGCCGCGGCGTAGACGAGGTTGCTCGCCGCCTGCAGGCCCCCGAGGATCCAGAGGCTGCGGTACACGCCCCAGCGCTTCGTCAGGTACCCGCCGACGAGCCCGCCGACGATCGCGGTCACGATGCTCAGGGTCTTGAAGGTCGCCATGGCCCCGTCGGTCCAGTGGAGGCCGTTCGCGCGGGCGAGGAACTGCGTGGCCATGGGGGAGAGCGTCGCGTCGCCCACCTTGTAGAGCAGGACGAAGAACGCGACGCCCGTGAACCCCGGCCGCCGCAGCAGGCGCAGCAGCGGCTCCCAGATCGACATCGGCCCGATCGGGGGTCGGGGAACGGCCGGCAGGAACAGGCACGCCACCCCGAGCGCGCCGAGGAGCCCTGCCGCCGCGAAGAACACGCCGTCCCAACCCCAGCGCGGTGCGAGGCCCACGAGCAGCCCACCGGCCACGAGGATCGCGACCCGGTAGACCCCGACCTTCACGCCGGCCGCCGGGCCCGCCTCGCGCCCGGGGAACGTCTCGACCGCCCGGGCGTCGATCGCCACGTCCTGGGTCGCCGACAGCGCCGTGATCAGGACGACCGCGACCCAGCCGAGGACCGGGAAGGCGATCGTCGGGGCGGCCGCGGCGGCACCTCGCTCCACCACCGGCAGGGTCGCGACGGCCTGCGCGTACATCGCGACCACCACGGCGAGGGCCACGAGGCACCCCACGATCCAGACCCGGCGGCCTCCGAACCGGTCGACGAAGGGCGCCCAGAACACCTTCAGCGCCCACGGCAGGGCGAACAGCGTGACGAGGCCCGCGTCCTGTTCGCGCACGTTGAGGCGGGCCATATGCACCGAGAGCAGGCCGCCCAGGACGATCCCGAACGGCAGTCCCGAGGCGAGGTAGGTCACACAGAGCCACGCCCACCTGCCGGGGGAGGGGGCGGGGGGCCTCGGTCCGGTCGCGTCCACGGACCGGACCCTACGCCGCCACCCCGACAGCGTGCCGGGCCCGGCCTCGCGGGACCCGCGTCAAGGGCGCGTATTTTTCACCGTCCTGTCACGGTCGGCGCGCGGTTCGGCGAGCGTGCGTGGATCGGGCGTCCCGGAGCGCGAACGGAACCCCTTACGAGGGAAAGACTTGGCCCGCACGCCCGTCCCTTCGTGTGTTCTTGACAGCCGGAAGCGCCCGCGCGTAGACTCCCCGCCTCTTCAGCCGGACACACGGTCTTCCGGTCCGTTTCTCGCTGGGCAGGCGGGCAACGGAGCCTTCCGGGACGACGTTTACGGTCCGGTAATCCACCAAGTGGCCCGACCGCAGGGAGGCTTCCTACATGAAGGCGACCGGCCTTCGCAGGGTGATGGGTTTCGTCGCGTGCGCCGCGCTCATCTCGAGCGCGCTGATCGCCGCGCCGAGGGCGTCGGCCGACGAAGCGGACTTGAAGTCCGCGTTCGACGACTACGCCGCGGGCCGCTACGAGGACGCGCTGAAGAAGCTGCAGACGTACGTCGCGTCGAACCCGGGGGATGACGAGGTCTACCGCGTCCTTCGCCAGGTCGACGAGCGGGTCAAGCTGAAGGCCCTCGCCGCCGGGGGCGAGCACGAGCGCCACCTCCGCTACCTCCTCGACAAGGCTCGTCCGGCGATCGAGCAGCGCCGCCGCGACCCGGAGACGATCAAGGAGCTGGTCGACCAGGTCCTCTCGCCCGAGCTCGACGTCCGTCGCCGCGCGAGCCTCGAGCTCGCGACGAAGTCGGGCGACTACGCCGTGCCCTACCTCCTGCCCCACCTCGCGAGCCAGGACGTCGAGAAGGTCGTCAACGCGATCTTCGCGCTCCACGCGATCGGCGGCGAGGCCGTCCTCCCCCTGACGGAGGCCCTCCAGACGACCGACGCGCGCCTGCGCGGCTACACGGCCGTCGTCCTCGGCGACATCCGCGACCCCCGCGCGCTGCCGATGCTGCGCCGCGTGATGGAGACGGACGAGGACGCCGACGTCAAGGCGAAGGCGAGCGCCGCGGTCCAGAAGATCCGGCCGATCGGCGCCGCGGCCTCCGCGTCCGAGTCCTTCGTGCGGATCGGTCAGCGCTACTACGCGAACGACCCCTCGGTGATCTCCGAGCCCGACCAGGTCCACAACCTGTGGCGCTGGGAGTCCGACGCGCTCGCCCGCTACGAGGTGCCGGCCGCCCTCTTCGGCTACCAGCTCGCGCAGATGCAGGCCGTCTACGCGCTCCGGCTCCAGCCGGCCAACATCGCCGCCCGCTCGCTCCTCGTCCGCGCCGTCGTGGCGCAGGGCCTCGAGGGCGTCCTCCTCGGCGACAAGGCCCCCGAGTCGCTCAAGGCCGCCGAGACGCTCGCGCGCAGCCAGGGCTTCGCGGCGGTCTCCGCCGCGCTCGGCGACGCGCTCACGACCAGCGACTGGGACGTCGCGGCGGCCTGCTGCGCCCTCGTCGCCAAGACCTATGGCGGGCAGCCCCTCGCGGGCCACCCCCTCGGCCGGGCGCTCGGCGCCCCCCAGAAGGCCGTGCAGTACGCGGCCGCCATCGCGGCGCTCCACATGAGCCCGACGACGCCGTTCGAGAACAGCCAGCAGGTCCCGGCGCTCGCCGCGCAGGCCGCCTCCGAGACCGCGCTCCGGCTCGTGTTCGTGATCGACGACCTCGACCAGTGCCGCGGCCGGGTCTGCCAGGACCTGCGCGAGCACGGCTACGTCGTCGCCGACGAGAAGGACGGCTGGCGCGGCGTCGCCCGCCTGAAGGGCTCGCCCGCGGTGGACGTCGTGATCGTGCGCGCCGACCTCGGCGCCGAGGGCGTGATCGCGAGCGACCGCTGGCGCTCGACCCTCGCGGTGATCGACGAGCTGACGACCGACTTCCGCACGAAGAACATGCGGG
>DATLLK010000128.1:0-7142 GCA_035537895.1 Planctomycetota bacterium | reverse complement strand
GCCAGATCGAGGCGGCGATCCGCGCCCGCGGCGGCGTGGTCGAGGCCCTCTACTGGGCCGACGAGGGCCACGGCCTCTCGCTCCGCGCGCACCGGCGCGAGCACCTGCACCACCTCGGCGCCTTCCTCGTCCGCCACCTCGAGCGGCCCTGACGGCGGAACACCTACCGAAGGGAACCCGTGAGGTCGATCGTGCGTTCGGCACGGACCGTGGTGAGCGTTCTGATTTGCTCGGTCGTGCTATGCGCGTGTTCTGGCTGCCCGTCGTCGTCATGTCAGAGCCGTGCGCCCACGCCGTCTCGCGTGCAATCGGGAGCACCCGCAGCGCCGCCGGCTACCGTGCCCATCCATCCTGTGTGGTCTGAGGACAACTTCGAGTTGATGGATCTGGCAGTGGGCATCCTTCTGCGCGAGGGCATCACCGACCCGACAATCCTCAGTGGGAGAGGACTTGTCGTGTACGTCCGGACGAAGGACGTGGAGCGCGCCAGAGCCGCACTGCGGGCAGACGCGAGAACCAAGCCGTTTGTCGTGGAGCGGCCCTAATCGTCGAGATGGAGGCGCCGAGACCTCGGCCGAGTGTCACTCCGCGGGCGGGCCCTCGACCGCCAGGCGGTTGGTCAGCGACGCGACGTAGCCCGCGCCGAAGCCGTTGTCGACGTTGACGACGGAGACGTTGGGCGCGCACGAGTTGAGCATCGCGAGCAGCGTCGCGATGCCGCCCAAGTGCATGCCGTAGCCCGCGCTCGTCGGCACGGCGACGACGGGACGGTCGACGAGGCCGCCGACGACGCTCGCGAGCGCCCCTTCCATCCCGGCGACGACGACGAGCACGCGCGCCTTCCGGATCTCCTCGTGGCGCGCCAGCAATCGGTGGAGTCCCGCCACGCCGACGTCGTAGATCGCGACGGGGTCCTCCCCCATCGACTCCGCCGTCACGCGCGCCTCTTCGGCGACGGGGACGTCGGCCGTGCCGGCGGTGACGATCGCGATCCCGCGTCGGCCCGGCGCCTGCGGCGCGCGCCGCACGGTCACGGCCCGCGCGCGCTCGTGGTGCACCGCGTCAGGGACCTCGGCGAGGAGCCGCCGCAGGTTCTCGCCCTCGACGCGCGTGACGAGGAGGCGCTCGCTGCGGGAGAGAATCTCCCGCGCGATGCGGACGAGGTCGTCGGGCGTCTTCCCCGGCGCGTAGACGACCTCCGGGAAGCCGCAGCGCAGCGCCCGGTGGTGGTCCACGTTCGCGACGTGCGGGGCGGCGTGCCCGTCCCGGCCCGCGACGGCGCCCGGCGCGAGGTCGGCCAGGCGGTCCACCGCGGCGCCGACGGCCACGTCGCCGCGGCGAACGGACTCGAGCAGCGTGACGAGTCGGGCGCGGTCCATCGCGGCCATGGAACCACGCGGCCCGGCGACCGGCCCGCCCCGGTCCGGTAGACTCCCCGGTCCATGTCCGACGCCCCCCTCGACGTCGCGAAGGTCCTGTCCGGCTTCTCGGGCGAGGTCCCGCTCTTCCCGCTGCCGAGCCTCGTGCTCCTGCCCGACACGCTGGCGCCGCTCCACATCTTCGAGGACCGCTACCGCCGGATGACGGCGGACGCGCTCGACGGCGAGCGACTGATCGGCGTCTCGCTGCTGAAGCCCGGCTGGGAGACCGCGTACCAGGGCGCGCCGCCCGTCCACGAGGTCATCGGACTCGCCGCGATCCTGACGCACGAACGCTTGAAGGACGGCCGCTACAAGGTGCTGCTCTACGGGGTCGCGCGCGCGCGCATCCTCCAGGAGGTCGCCTCCGAGCCCTACCGCCGGGCCCGCGTCGAGGTCGTCCCCGACACGGTGCCGGTCACGCGCGAGCGCGAGCTCGACGAGCGCCTCCACCGCGCGCTCGACATGCTGCCGGGACGGCGCGGACGCGTCGGCAAGATGCGGATGCTCGCGACGCAGGTGCGGGGCGCGGGCGGCGGGCCCGGCCGACTCGTGGACGCGATGGCCGAGGCGGCCGACCTCGAGCCCGACGAGCGCTACCGCGTGCTCGCCGAGCCCGACGTCCTGCGGCGCCTGGACCTCTTCATGGAGGCGCTCGACCGGCGCAGCCGGACCGACAACGAGCTGCCGGCCCGCGCCGACCCGCGCAGCAACTGACCGGCGCCTGCGCGCGGTCACCGCGGCGCGCGGAACTCCGCACCGTCGAGCGCGGCCTCGGCCGCTTCGACGAGCAGGTCGGCGGTCGCGCGGCCGAACAGCGTCGCGCGGCCCTCGAAGGTCCCGGCGTCGCACTCGGAGGACGTCGCGACGTAGCCGAGGTAGTCGTTCGCGAGCCCGAGCACGTACGTGGGTGCCGCGCCGCGACGACGGCCGAGCGCCTTGACGCGCTCGCCCACCGCCGTCGTCGGCTCGCCCGGGACCCACACGAGGGCGGCGGCGCCCGACGGCGTCTCGAGCCGCACCGCGCCCGCCGAGAACGTCGTGCCCGGCAGCCACGGATCGAGCGCCACGACGGCGCCGAACGCGCCGCGGGGCGTCGCGACGAGCCGCAGGTCCTCGCACGCAAGGCTCCAGAGGATCGCGTTGAAGGGCAGCAGCGCCCCGGCCGCGAGCGCGTCGAACGGGCCCTCGCCCGCCGGCGCGCGGGCCGCGTCGAGGAGCGCGCCGCGGGATCCGGCGAAGCGCTGCGCCGCGTGCGCGCCTCCGAAGTCGCGCCGGACCGTCGCGGCGACCACGCGGAGGCGCTCCTCGGTCGCGCGCGTCCCGAGGTCGCCCGCGACGGCGGCGAGGAAGGGGTCGAGCGCGGTCGGATTGTCGCGCCACGGCGCCCGCACGCGCGGCTTCACGTCGCCGACCGCGCCGTTGACGAACAGGGTCGTCGCCCCGTCGGCGAGGGCGGGCGCGTCCTCGAGCGCCCCGGCGAGGTCGCGGCGGAACTCGAGCTCGCGCGCCCGGGCCCACGTCGGATGGACGCCGTAGTTGAGGAGCAGCGCGATGCGGCGCGACCCGTCCGCCGCGTCGAGGCGCAGGCCGAGCACCTCGGGGTCGATGCGGTCGGGGTCCGGGCCCGCGCGGTTCTCGCCGAGCGCCGGCCGCCCGTCGGGCCCGGCGTCCTTCGCCCGCACGAACGCGATCCGGGCGGGGACCGCTTCGCGGTGCGCCCGCCGGACCGCGTCGATCGCGGCCCCGGCGACGCGGGCGACCGCCTCGGGTCGCCGGTGGTCCAGCGAGACGGCCTGCGCGAGCGGCGCGCACGCGTGCCCTCCGGGGCCGCTGTGCGTGTGCGTCGCACAGACGACGAGCGTCGCGTCCGTCACGCCGAGGTCGCGCACGCCGTCGAGGACGGCGGCGCGCACGAGCGGGTCCGTCATCACGAGGTCGAGGCGGACGATCGCGAGGGTCGCCCCGATCCCCTCCCGCGGCCGCAGCACGAGGGCGCGCGCGCCGAGGTTGTCCGCGGCGGGCACGCCCCGGGACATCACGGGCACGCGTGGCGCGCCGCCGTCGCCGGGGCGGCCCATCCGGTCGAGGGACCACCGTCCGAGGATGCCCGGCGCCGCCCAGGGGAGGTGCGCCCGTCGGGGGAACGCGCCGTAGCCCGCGATCGGGTCCTGTGCCGTCAGGCGAAACGACGCGTCCCCCGTTCCCGCGAGGAACGGCTGGGGCGGGCCCTCCCACGCGACGACGGGCGAGACGTCGAGCGGGCCGGGCGGGCGCAGCACCGAGCTCGAGAGTCCCCGCGCGCTCCAGAAGACGACGTGCGCGACGAGCGCGAGCACCCAGACGACGCGCCACGAAGGACGGCGCAGCGCTGCCCTGCGCACGATCCAGACGAGGGCGAAGACGCCCACGAGCACGAGCGCCGCGATCCCCAGACCGTCGAAGGGGAGGCCGCGGAGCGACGCCGCGAAGCCGGCCGCGTGAATCGCGGCGACCGACGGGATGAAGCCCGCGGCGAGCGCCCGCAAGGCGCGTCGGACGGGAGAGGGGCGCCCCGCCTCCGCGGCGGCCGCGCTCACGCGTCGTCTCCCGCGTCCTCGCCGGCCTCGGGCTCGGGCGGGAGCGGCTGCGGCACGACGCCCGGCCGGTAGCGGAGCGTGGGGACGTCGGGCGGCGCGTCGACGGCGAGCGGCGCCCCGGCGGCGACCCGCTCGGCGTGCGCGCGCCAGGGCGAGAGTCGCGCCCACAGGTCGAGGAAGTCGAGCCCGTGCGTCTCGCCCGCGTACCCCTCGGCCTTCGCGCTCCCGCTGCGGACCAGTTTCACGAACCCGCTGCTCGTCCCGCGCGAGACGTGGTGGAAGGCGGCGGCCAGCTGGATCAGGCCCTGGATCCACTCGCGGCGGCGGCCCTCCGCCTCGTGCCAGATCGTCTCCCAGTCCTCGTGCGCCTCGAAGAAGCGCCGCGCGTTCCAGTGCGCGACCGCGCGGTCGAAGAGGCCCTGGACCCGCTCGGCGGTCAGGAACCCTCGCTCGTCGCGGCCCTCGTCCATGGCGAAGGCTCTACCACGACCGGGGGCGGCCACGGCAAGGGGGGCCGTCCGCGGCGACGGGCCGTATCCTCCGTCGCTCCCTCGGAGCCCCCCCATGACGTCCCCCGTCCATCGCGTCGTCCTGCTCCCGGGGGACGGCATCGGCCCCGAGGTGACCGAGGCGGCCCGGCGAGTCCTCGAGGCGGCCGGGATGCGGATCGAGTGGGAGGAGCAGCCCTGCGGGCTCGGTGCCGTGGCGACGCACGGCGACGCGCTCCCGCCGACGACTCTCGACGCGATCCGCGCGGCCCGCGTGGCGCTGAAGGGCCCGACGACGACCCCGATCGGCGGTGGGCACGTCTCCGCCAACGTCCGCCTGCGCAAGACGCTCGACCTCTTCGCCAACGTGCGGCCCGTCAAGACGGTCCCGGGGCTCGAGACGCCCTACGGTCCGGTCGACCTCGTGATCGTGCGGGAGAACACGGAGAGCCTGTACGCGGGGCTCGAGAACGTCGTCGCGCCCGGGGTCGTCACCTCGATCAAGGTGATCACGCGCCGCGCGTCGCGGCGCATCGCGCGCTTTGCGTTCCAGCACGCGGCGGCGTGGGACCGCAAGCGCGTGACGGCGGTGCACAAGGCCAACATCATGAAGCTGGCCGACGGCCTCTTCCTCGACTGCGCGCGCGAGGCCGCCAAGCGCTGGGAGGGCCGCATCGCCTCCGACGACGTCCTCGTCGACGCGCTCTGCATGAAGCTCGTCCGGCGCCCCGCCGACTTCGACGTGCTGCTGCTCGAGAACCTGTACGGCGACATCGTCTCGGACCTCGCCGCGGGGCTCGTCGGCGGGCTCGGCCTCGTGCCGGGCGCCAACTACGGGCGCGAGGCGGCCGTGTTCGAGGCGGTCCACGGGTCGGCGCCCGACATCGCGGGAAAGGGCGTCGCGAACCCGATCGCGATGATCCTCTCGGCCGCGATGATGTGCCACCACCTCGGCCAGAAGGACGCGTTCACGCGCATCCGTCGCGCCGTCGCCGCCGTCACGCGGAAGAAGGAGTCGCTGACGCCCGACATCGGCGGCACCTCCACGACGCGCGGGATCACGGACGCGATCATCGCGGAGCTGCGCACGGAGTAGGCGGCCCGATCGACCGGGGCGGTCGCGCCCCCGGCGCTCGGTTTGGCGGGGCCCCTGCCTGTGGGGCTTCGTATATTCGGGGTTCCCCTTTCCGGAGTCGCCGCATGCCCTATCCCGAGGAACTCGTCGCACCCATGCGCCAGGAGATCCTGCGCGCCGGCGCGCGGGAGCTTCGCACCGCGGCCGACGTCGACGCGGCGCGCGCCGCGGCGAAGAAGGGGACGACGCTGCTCCTCGTGAACTCGGTCTGCGGGTGCGCGGCCGGCAGCGCCCGCCCCGGCGTGGTGCTCGCGCTCCAGCACGGGGTTCGACCCGAGCGCGTGCTGACCGTCTTCGCGGGCCAGGACACCGACGCGACCGCGCGGGCCCGCCAGTGGATCGGTCCGGACGTGCCCCCGTCCTCGCCGAGCATCGCCCTGTTCCGGGACGGCGTCCTCGTCCACTTCGTCCCGCGCCACCTGATCGAGGGCCGCGACGGCCGCGCCGTCGCCCTCGAGCTCGTGAACGCGTTCGAGAAGCACTGCGCCGCGACGGCCTGACGCGGGAGCGACGACCCGTGGGCACGTTCCATCACGACACGCATCCGCTCCACGGCATCACCTGCGTCGTGGACACGAAGGGGCCGCGCGTCTGGGTCGGCCGCGTCGCGACGATCGACGGCACGGGCGTCCAGCTGATGGGCGCCGACCTCTTCGAGGAGGCCCCGGGCGGCGAGACGAAGGCCGACTTCCTCGCCCGCGTCGCGCGCCTCGGGTTCTGGGAGCGACACGGGCAGGTCCGCGTCCCCGCCGAGGAGGTCGTCTCCGTGCGGCCGCTCGGCGAGCTGCGGACCGCGGGCGCCTGACCGGCGACGCGGCGACGCGCACGCGGCGCTCCCGCGACGCGGTCGCCCCTGTCCTCCGCCGCGACGCCTCGGGTAGGCTCCGCCGCTCCCGATGCCCCGCCTCCTGCCCCCCGCCGCGCTCCTGCTGACGACGGGGTTCTCGGTGATGGCGCTCGAGGTGCTCCTTCCGCGGCTGCTCGCGCCGAGCGCCGGCACGTCGGCCGAGGTGTGGGCGGCGACCTTCGCCGTCGTGCTCTCGGCGACCGCGCTCGGGAACGCGTGGGGCGGCCGCCTCGCCGAAGGCCGCCACGGCGCGTTCTTCGCGCGCGAGAGCGTGCTGATCGGGTTCGCGTGCGCCGCCCTGGCCGCGGCCTTCTGGGCGCTGCGCCCGGACGGCCTCCTCGACCTCCTCGCGACCTGGTCCCCGCTCGCCAAGGGCGCCGTGGCGCTCGCGGTCGCCGCCGGCCCCGGGTTCGCCCTGCTCGGCGCCGTGACGACGCTCGCGACGAACCGCGCGCTCGCCGGCGCAGAGCGCCCCGGCCGCGACCTCGCCGTGCTCGGCGCCGCGGGCGCGCTCGGCAGCCTCGCGGGGACCTACGCGTGCGGGTTCCTCCTCGTGCCCGCGCTCCCGACGACGGTCGGCGCGGCGGCGATCGTCGGGCTGCTCGCGCTCGCGGGCCTCGTCTGGCGGCGCGACCCGGACCGCCGGGCGCCCGTCGCCGTCGTCGTCCCACCGCG
>DATLLK010000127.1:0-3334 GCA_035537895.1 Planctomycetota bacterium | reverse complement strand
GAGCGCCACCGCCAGCAGGTAGGCCGCGAGCACGGTCCCGAACGCGTACGACGTCGTCCCGAGCGCGGGCGTCAGTCGCCGGATCCACGCCACCTGCACGGCGAGTCCCGCCGCCCCCGAGAGGAAGGCGGCGACCTCCAGTCCGCTGACGCGCAGGGCCCGGGCGCTCGCGGGTGCCACCGACGGCAGGGAGTTCGGGCCTGGCGATACCGCGTCGAGCCACAGACCGCCGACCGCGACGAGCGCCTGCGCGGCGACGGCCGCCCGGACGGTGCCTGAGAGACCGAGCATCTCGAACCCCCACCCCGTCGCCAGCAGGACGCCGGCGACCGCGCCGACGGTGTTGGCGGCGTACAGCCAGCGCAGGAGCGCTCCCGCCGTGCCGGGACGGACCACGACCGCCCGCACGAGCGCCGGCAGCGAGGCGCCGAGCGGCAGGCAGGGCACGGCGCAGGCCCCCGCGACGAGCAGGAGCCTCGTCGGGAGGCCGGGCGAGAACGCGCCCGAGGCGTCGGCCGCGCGCAGGATCGCGGCGAGCGGCAGGACGAGGAGGCAGAGCACGGCACCGATCGCCTCGGCGGCGACGAAGAGCCGGGCGGGACGCCTAACGCGCTCGGTCAGGCGACCGCCGAGCGCCGCGCCGGCGGCGAGCCCGAGCAGGGCGCCCGCCACGACGGCGGAGGACGTCGCGACGCCCGCCCCGGCGTACGGGGTCCACAGTCGCGCCCAGACCGCTTCGTGGGCCAGCGCCGCGGCGCCGGACGGGACGAGCAGGAGGGCTGCGAAGGCGGTGCGCGGGCCGCGACGCCCCTCCGTCATGCCGACCCCCGCCCCGGATCGGGATTCCCCGGCGCCGGGCGGGGCGCCCGGCCGGGCGCCTTACTTGTTCACGCGGTCGAGGAACTCGCCGGACTCGGTGTTCACGCGGATCACGTCCCCCAGGTTGATGTGCATGGGGACCTTCACCACGAGCCCGGTCTCGACGGTCGCGGGCTTGTAGACGTTCGAGACGGTGTTGCCGCGCACGCCCGGCTCGGTCTGGACGACCTTCAGCTCGACGCTCGAGGGGAGTTGGACCGTCAGGGGCTTGCCCTCGTGGAACGTCACCTCGACGACCGTGTTCGGCGGGACGTAGTTCATCGCCTCGCCCAGCACGTCCTTCGGGAGGGAGAACTGCTCGTAGTTCTCCGAGTCCATGAAGACGGGGCCGGTCTGGTTGTCCTCGTAGAGGTACTCGCACTTCTTCTTGTCGAGCCAGGCCTGGTCGATCGTGTCCGTGGACGCGAACCGCTCGGAGATGTGCACGCCGCTGATCAGGTTGCGCAGCTTGGCCTGGACGAACGCGCGGAGGTTCCCCGGGGTGCGGTGGGTGACCTCCACCGCCTGCCACAGCTGGTTTCGGAAGGAGATGATCGTTCCCTTGCGGAGGTCGTTCGCGTTCATCGGGCCGGGTTCCGGATACGGGGGCGGCGGAAGGTAACCCCCTACGGAGGCGGCGTCGACGCGGGGGGGGAGTGGTGGAGCCCCACCCGAACGACCCCCGGACCCGGGGTGGAACTGGGGTCTCGCGCCGTCCGTTGAACGACTCACCGGTCGCGAACAGCCATCGACGCCACCGAGCGCCCAAACCGAGGCTGACAAGAGACCCTCTGCCTACCTGCTCTCGTGGCCCCCACCCATCACCTGGTCGACGACGACTCCGTCGTTCGTTCTCGACACCGTCCCCCACCACTCGGCATCCCGGCCCTTCCGCCGATCGATCACCTTGAGCGCAAGCCGTGTGCGTGCATCCGCGCCGGAGCCGGGCGAAGTTCGCACCCACACGACTTCCGATACGTCATCGAATCCGGCCTCCCGAGCGACCTTCAGCACGCCATCCCGCACGAGTACGTCACCCGCGAGTCGCAGCGGAATGTCCTTGATCGCGACATGCTCCAGAATCGGAGCCTCCCGCTCGAGACCTGCCACGAATTCCAGCCAGTCCGTTGAGCCCGTCGTCACATAGCGGTCCTTGCGTCGATCCGCGTCCTTGCCACAGCCCGTGAGGAGGATCCCCACGAGCAGCAGGAACACGCGCGGTGAAGGCGTGGTGGAAGGGACGCCCTTGCGGCTCATCGCTGTCGCGCGCCAGCCGCAGCGCCGAGTTCCCCTCCTGACTTCAACGCCTCGGCGACCCGCGTTCGCTCCGATGGCCCCGTAGCACGGCCCGGGTCGTTGAAGCCATCCTGCGGCGGCGAGGACTGCGAGCGTCCCACCCTCGGGGTCACCGAATCTCCGCGGAGTAGCGCACCTTCGTGCGGTTGGCGTACTCCACCGAGAAGGACCGCAGCCACGGCGTGTCCTTCCAGGCGTTCTCGAAGACGAGGTCCTCGGACGCGTCCGGCTCCTCCTGCGAGACGTACGCCCCGGGGAGGTAGGGGAAGTAGACGCGGAACTCCGCCGTCGACGCCTCGACCTCGAGGACGTTCGCCGTCTCGGGGTCGTCGAGCAGGAAGAGGAAGCGCCGCGGGTCCTTCGCCACGTCGGGCGGGACCGGGCGGTCGCCCCGCAGGTCCACGATGTGCGTGTCGTCCCAGGGCACGCCCTGGTCGAACCTCGCGAGGACGAAGATGTCCATCTTCGACGGCGCGCGCCGGTCCCCCTTGTCCCGGGTCTTCGCGTCGTCCGTGCCCCCCATCCGGCCGTAGACGTTCTCGCTCCACGACACGCGGCGCCACATGGCGTCCCGGATGGTGCGGGCGAACTCCATGTACGACGCGGAGGGGTGCTCGTGGACGCCGCCGAACGCCTCCTTGTCCGTGCCGCGCCGCAGCAGCGTGCGGTCCCAGTACCGGCACGGCATCCAGACCACGATCGAGTCGTTCTCGTGGTCCGCCGGGTCGGTGCCGAAGCGCCCGCGCAGGAGGCCGCGGCCGCGAACGGTCTCGTCGGCGTCGGACGACTGCGGGAGGACGAGGCCCTCGTCCGTGATCCCCGTGTAGTGGATGATCTCGAGGCCGTCGGTGCCCACGATGCGCGCCGTGCCCTCGCGCGGCCAGCGGCGCGTGTGGCGCATCGGGACGGACCACCCGTCCGCCGCGAACGTGCCGTCGAGCGCCGACACGAACACCTCGGGGACGAACCGGACGAGCGTCCCGCGACCGTGCGCCCGGGCCTTGGTGCCGAGCGCCCCGCGCCGGCAGTTCTCGAGCGTGATCGTGTCGGCCTGCTCCGTCCGCGTGCCGCGGTAGACGATCAGCTCGCCGTCCACCGAGACGACGCCCACGTCGGGATCGTGCCCCTCCACCCCGACCAGCGTCGTCGCAGGCGGGATCGCGCGGATCGTCAGTTCCTT
>DATLLK010000126.1:0-9135 GCA_035537895.1 Planctomycetota bacterium | reverse complement strand
GACGGGTCCGCGCCGGCGCCGGGGTTGCGATCGAAGCGCTAGAGAGTCAGCGACGCGTCGAGCGTCACGTTGTTCGGCGGATCCTCGCCCACGATGACGAGGGGCATGCCCACCGTCGAAGCGCCGCTGGTGAACGTCACGGTGTAGGACCCGGTCCCGAGGACGAGCGAGTACGTTCCGTCGTCCGCGGTGGTCGTGGCCGCCACCTGCCCGCTCGCGTTCGTGACGACCACGGACGCGGCGGCGATGCCGGTGCCCGTGCCCGTGTCGGTGAGCGTGCCCGTCACGTTCGACGTGAGCGCGACGAGGAGGATCGACGGACCGCCCGTGAGGGTGGCCGGGACGTCCTCGACCGTCTGCGTCACGAAGCCCGTGGCGGTGACCGTCACGTCGTAGTTGCCGGCCGGGAGGTCGATCACCTGGAAGGTGCCGCTCGAGTCCGTGCTCGTGGTCGCGATCACCGTCGGGTCGTCCGCCGCGCGGACCTCGACCGTCGCGCCCTCGACGGGCACGTCGTCGGCCGCGCTGGCCGGCGTCCCCGCGTCGCTCATGACGTTGCCCGTGATCTGGCCCGTCGCGGCCAGCGTGACCTCGACGCTCGTCAGGTTCGCGATCACGATGGTGATGCCGCCTACGGTCGCCGACTCGTGACCGGCAGCCTCGACGACCGCCTGGTACTCACCCGGCGGGAGGCCCGCGATCAGGGCGATGCCATCGGCGTCGGTCGCGCCCGTGGCGATCGGCGCGTCGACGAGCGGGTCCGCGGTCGCGTCGAACACGCTCACCGTCGCCCCCGCGAGCGGCGTGTCGTCGGACACCTCGCCGGGCGTCAGGTTGTCGGAGAGGGCCGTCACCTGGAGAGAGCCCGCGACCGAGGCGTTGGTCGCCCGGACGGACGGCGTGAAGATGACACGCTTCACGCCCGGCGCGTGCGTGACCGGCCCGTTGAACACGAAGTTGCGGGACAGGTCGAAGTCGAGGATCAGGTCGCCCGACAGCTCCGTGGTGACGACGATGTCGTTCTCGATGTGGAGCTTGATGCCGGTCTGCGCCCCGCTCGGGAACTTCAGGTCGCCCCCCTCGGTGTTGAAGACTTGGTCGTCCTCGACGACGGCATCCTCGGTCAGCACGACCTCGCCCGCGTCGACGAGAAGCCGGACCTGGTCGTAGGTCCCGGGCTCGATCTCCGCGTCCACGAGGAGCTGCGTGAGGCCGTTCTGGAGCGGGACCAGGTCGATCGTCGCCGCGCCGGTGAAGACCGTCGTCCAGGCGTCCGAGTCCTTCTCGTGGACCCGGACCTCATTGATCACGACCGTGGCGCTCTCGACGTAGTCGAACGGGAACGGCGCGTCGGTGATGTGGACCCGGAGCCGGCCGCCCGTGGCGCCGACGCCGCCGCCGCCACCAAGGCTGCCGCCGGAACCGCCCCCGCCGCCGCATCCGGTCAGCAGGGTCAGGGCGCCAAGCACCCCGGCAGTGAACAACGAGTTGAGTTTCATAGGTTTGACCTCCGTGGCGTTCGATGCCGCAGGCCCTCCGGCAGGTCGCCGGGGGGGGAGGGGGCATCCTGCGCGCTCGGGAGGACGTTTCCCATCGGGGCTCCGCGGCGCGCTCGCGCAGACCACCCCCGTGCGGGCCCGAAACCAGGCCCGGTCTCCCCGGTCTCTCCGTCCTACCGCTGCTTCAGCGGAGTCCGAGCAGTCGGTCCAACGCTTCCGTGTGCGCGCGCTGGTGCGCCAGCAGGTCGTCGAACAAAAGCGCGCGGTCCTCGGTCGAGAAGTGGGGCTCGGGCTTCAAGCTCTCGTAGACGCCCGACCACGCCGCCTCGTCGCTGCGCAGCGTGTGCAGCAGGGAGACGAGATCCTGGGGCGGGACGCGAAGAGGCCTCTCCGCGCCGAGATCGGTCTCTGCTGCGGTTTCGGCAGGCTCGGGCTCGAACGACCGCAGGTGGGCCCACAGGTGCGAGCGCGCGCGGGCATGGCCGACCATCAGCTTCTCGAGGGTGTCCTTCACCTCGACGGCCGCCGGGTCGCCCATGACGCGCAGGTAGGAGGCGGTGGCGGCACGCTCGCCGGCGAGAAGCCGTTCGAAGACGTTCACCATGGGTTCCGAGATGCGCATCGGGAGAGCCTCCAGCGCGAGCCACCCGCCCAGCGAACGGGGATGGCGTTTGGATGCCGCCCCCCCCGCGGGGGGTCGCTCGCTCCGGGGGTTCGGAGGCCGGGTTCGGACGGCTGTTTTCGCCGTCGTCGCTCGCGTCTCGCCGCGTCGGATCCGGCGCCCCGGTGGGTAGGCTGTCCGGATGGCCTCCCGCCTGCCTTCCTTCCTCGAGGTGACGGGCCGCGTCCGGATCCCGGCCGCGGAGATCGACCTGTCCTACGCGTCCTCGAGCGGCCCCGGCGGGCAGAACGTGAACAAGGTCGCCAGCAAGGCGGTCCTGCGGTGGAACCCCGGGCGGAGCGTGGCGCTCTCGCCCGAGGACCGCGCGTTCGCCCTCGAGCGGCTCGCCCCGCGCCTGACGAACGACGGCGACCTCGTCCTCTCGAGCGACCGGAACCGCGACCAGCCGCGCAACGTCGAGGACGTCCTCGAGCGGCTCCGGGACCTCCTGCGTGCGGCGCTGCTCCGGCCGCGGCGCCGCAAGGCCACGCGGCCCACGCGCGCCGCGCGCGAGCGCCGCCTGCACGCGAAGAAGGCGCGTTCCGAGACGAAGCGGGGTCGCCGCGCCGCCGAGTGATCCGCGCCGGCCTCGGGGGCGGTAGCATCTCGACCCCCGGAGGATCCCCGATGCGCCGCCCGGCCCCGCTCCTCGTCGCGCTCGTCCTCGGGGCATTCGCGTTCGCCGCGGCCCCGGCCGCACGCGCCGCCGACGAGCCGCGCATCCGGTCGGTGTCGCCCGCGTACGGCCTGCGGGGAAGCACCGTGGACGTGGCGATCGAGGGCCAGAACCTGCACCCCTACGAGGAACTGAAGTGCGAGCGGGGCGACGTCTCGATGACCGTCCTCACGGGCCAGACGCCGACGCGGGTGCGGGTGCGCTTCGTGATCCCCGAGGGCGCCGAGGCGGGCCCGGTCAAGGTGCGCCTGAAGACGAAGACCGGCATCGTGACGACCGAGAAGTTCACGGTCCGCCTGCGGTCGCCGGTCGTCACGCGCGTCGTGCCCGACACGGTCACCCGCGGGGGCACCCACCGGCTCGTGCTCACGGGGTCGTGGCTCATGTTCCTCGGGCGCGACACCGCCGTCGGCGTCGAGGCGCCCATGACCGCCAAGCTCGTGGGCAAGCCGACCGAGAAGTCGCTCACGGTGGACGTGACCGTCCCTCCGGGGTTCCCTCCCGGTCCCAAGGCCCTGACGGTCGAGACGACGGACGGAAAGTTCGCCGCGGCCTTCGTCGTCACGCTCGCCCCGCCGGTCGTCACGGCGGTCACGCCGCCGGAGGTCGCCCGAGGGACGTCGGTGGACGTCACGATCGCGGGGAAGTTCCTCGCCGGGGTCGCCCCCGTGGCGCTCGCGGTCCCCGACGGCCAGGTGGAGATCGTCACGCGTGGCCCGTCGACGCCCGAGAGCGTGCCGCTGCGCGTGACGCTCAAGCCGACGGCGGCGACGGGTCCACGGACGCTCGTCGTGCAGACCCCGGATGGGGTCGTGACGGCGCGGTTGACCGTCACCTCGCCGGCGCCGCGCGTCACCCGAGTCAACCCCGCGGGCGTCCCGAGGGGCGCGACGTCGACCGTGGACATGACGCTCGAGAACGCGCCCGGCGACGCCGCGGTGCGCGTCGTCCCCGAGGACCCCCGCGTCGTCGTGACGCGCGAGAAGGACGGACGGCTGCGCGTCGCCGTGGCTCCCGACGCGGCGCCGGGCCCCCGCACGCTCCTCGTCACGCATCCCTTCGGGCTCGCGACGGCGATCCTCATGGTCAACCTGAAGGGACCGACGGTCACCGGGCTCTCGCCCGGGCAGATCGCGCCGGGCGCCCTGGCCGAGGTGTCGATCGAGGGACAAGACCTCTCGGGGGCCGTGGCGCGACTCGTCGCGGACGACCCCGGGCTCACCGTCGCGCCGGGCCCCAAGCCCGGGACGTTCAAGGTCGCCGTCGCCAAGGACGCGCGCCCCGGGCCGCGCCCTCCGAGGTCCGCACGAGGAAGGGGCGCGGCGATCGGGGTGCTCGCGGTCGAGGGCCCCGCGGCCTTCCCGCCGTCCGTCACGCACGTGTCGACGACGCTCGTCCCGCGCGGCGTCGCGACGGAGGTGCGCCTCGACGGCGTCAACCTCCGCGAGGCCGGCGACAAGCCGCCGCAGGTGTCCGTCTTCGCCGACGGGCCCGCGATCCCGGTCGAGATCGTCGAGTCGACGCCGTCGTCCCTGCGCCTTCGCCTCGCGCCTCCCGCGGACGCGGCGCCGGGCGGGGTCGCCGTGCTCGTGCGGACGTCGGAGGGCGTCGCCGCGGGCGCGTTGACGATCGTCCCCGCCGTCCCGGCGATCGAGTCCCTCGCGCCGTCCGTCCTCCCGCGCATCGGCGCCGGTCGCATCGTGGCGGTCGGACGCCATCTCGCGGGGGCGACCGTGACGCTCGCGCGGGCGGACGGATCGGGGGCCGTGCCCGCGTCGATCTCCGACGCGAAGGCCGAGCGCCTCGAGGCGACCGTGACGCTCGAGCCGTCGACGCCCGCCGGGCCGTACCTCTTCGTCGCGAAGACCCCCGAGGGCGGCGCCGCGGGGATCGTGACGGTGGAGCCGTCCGGCCCGGTCGTGGACTCGGTCGAACCGACGATGGTCGGTGTCCCGGCGAACGCGGTGCTCACCGTGCGGGGTCGCCATCTCGCGCCGCCGACGCGCGTCACGGTGACCGTGGGCGTGCCGCCGCCCGCAGGTCGTCTCGGCGACGCCCGACGTCCTCGAGGTGCGGATCCTGACGCTTCCCGGCACCCCGCCCGCGCCCCACGTCCTCGTCGTGAGCACGGCGGACGGCGTCGATGCGGGCGTGTTCCTCGTGGTCGGGGTCCCGCAGCCGACCGTGCGGGCGATCGAGCCGGCGGAGTCCGCCCGCGGCGAGGGGGTCGTCGTGAGCATCCAGGGCACGGGCCTCGAGAACCTGGCCGAGGTGACGTTCGCCGGCACGGGCGTGCGCGGCGCGGTGCTCCCCGGCGGAACCGACCGCGAGGTCAAGGTCCGCGTCACCGTCGCGGCCGACGCGGCGCCGGGCCTGCGCCAGGTGACGGTCCGGACGCCGGGTGGGTTCGCGACGCTGGAGAGGGCCGGCTTCACGGTACGGTAAGCCGCGTGCGACCGGCGGGGCTACGCTCCGCCACGGAGGCCCCGGTGGACCAGCGACGCGACCGTCGGAAGGGAATCACCCGGCTCGCGTTCGCGGTTCCGCTGCTCGCGCTCTGCGTGGCGTGCGGCGGCAGCGGAGGGGGAGGCGACGACGACGGGTTCGAGCCGCCGGGCGACCTCGACAGCGTGACGCCCGACGCGATCACCGCCGCCGCGAACAGCTACCCCGGCCAGTTCGCGGCCGACCTCCTGCGCGCCACGCACTTCACGTCGATCCTGATCGAGGTGGACCATCCGGCGTCGCGCCCCCCCGACGCCGACGCGCTCGCGCTGCTCGAGCAGCGCTTCGCCCAGCGATGCGACAAGCCGGGGGGCGTCGTCGCCGTCGTGGACGACGCGATCCCCGACGCTGCGTTCCCGGACGTCTCGTCGATCGACGACCTCGACGACCTCGTCGGGACGTGGCGCGACGAGTGGCCCGAGACGTCGAGCGGCGTCCAGGCGATCTACGTGCTGTACACGCTCGGCCTGAGCGACCTCGGGGACGGCCCGGAGCAGGTCATCGGCCTGTCGTGGCACGGCGGCACGATGGCCGTCTTCACCGAGGTCGTGGACGACGACGTCTCGGCGTTCGTCACGGCGGCCGAGGTCGAGGGGTCGGTGCTCGTCCACGAAGGCGGCCACCTGCTCGGCCTCGTGAACAGCGGCGTGCCGATGGTCGACGACCACGAGGACGACGACCACCCGGCCCACGACGAGGACGAGGACTGCGTCATGTACTGGCTGCTCCAGGTGCCCGTCGTCGCGCCGAACCTGGGCGACCCCGACTTCGCGGTGTTCGACCACCAGTGCGCGCGCGACACCGAGGCCTTCGGGGGCCTTCCCGCGCCGCTCCCGCTGCGCAGGTCGTCCGCGCCGCCGGGGGAGAGGGTCACCGTGGGGGTCTGCCCGACCTGCCGTCGCTGATCCGCGACGGGGCCCGGTTGCTCCCGTATCCTCCCGCCTCCCGCGGGAGCATCCCCCGCGGCACCCCGAGGACCATGGCCCAGGCTCCCGCCGCACCCCGCGTCACGATCTACTCGGTCCAGCGTCTGACGAAGACGATCCAGAAGCAGGAGATCCTGAAGGACCTGTCCTTCTCGATCTACTCGGACGCGAAGGTCGGCATCGTTGGCGAGAACGGGTCGGGCAAGAGCACCCTGCTCCGCATCCTCGCCCGCGAGGACAAGGACCACGACGGCGAGGTCCGCCCCTACCCGGGCGTGACGCTCGGCTACCTGTCGCAGGAGCCGCGCCTCGACGCGACGAAGGACGTCCGCGGCAACATCGAGGAGGGCGTCCGTTCGATCCGCGACCTGCTGACGCGCTTCGAGCAGCTCTCCGAGCGGCTCGGCGACGACCTCTCCCCCGACGCCATGCAGTCGGTCCTCGACGAGCAGTCGCACGTGCAGGAGGAGATCGAGCGCCGCGACGGGTGGGAGGTCGACCACCACGTCGAGCTGGCGATGGAGGCCCTCGGCTGCCCCGCGCCCGACGCGGACGTGACGAAGCTCTCCGGCGGCGAGCGCCGCCGCGTCGCGCTGTGCCGGCTCCTGATGCAGCACCCCGACCTGCTCCTGCTCGACGAGCCGACGAACCACCTCGACGCCGCGACGACGGAGTGGCTCGAGCGCCACCTGACCGCGTACCGCGGCGCGTGGCTCCTCGTGACGCACGACCGGTGGTTCCTCGAGCACTCGACGAACCAGATGGTCGAGCTCGACCGGGGCCGCATCTTCGTGTTCGCGGGGTCCTACTCCTCGTTCCTCGAGGCGAAGCAGAAGCGGCTCGAGCAGGAGCAGTCCACCGAGTCGGCCCGCCAGCGCATCCTCGGGCGCGAGCTCGAGTGGATCCGCAGCACGCCGAGCGCGCGCACGGTCAAGAACAAGGCGCGCATCGCGCGCTTCCACGACCTCGAGCAGCAGGAGCTCGAGACCCGCAAGGGCCCGGTCGAGCTCCGGCTGCCCACGGGGCCGCGCCTGGGCGAGAAGGTGATCTCGCTCCGCGGCGTCACCAAGGGCTACGACGGCCGCACGCTGATCGACAGTCTGACGTTCGACGTGCCGCCGGGCGGCATCCTCGGCGTGGTCGGGCCCAACGGCGCGGGCAAGACGACGCTCCTGCGCATGATCACCGGGCAGGAGAAGCCCGACGCCGGCACGATCGAGATCGGGCCGACGACGGTCTTCTGCTACGTCGCGCAGGACCGCGAGGCCCTCGACGACGACCGGACGGTGTACGAGGAGGTCGCCGAGGGCGGCGAGACGGTCCGCGTCGGCAAGGAGGACGTGAACGTCCGGGCCTACCTGTCGAGGTTCCTCTTCCGGGGCCCCGACCAGGGCAAGCTCGTGGGCCAGCTCTCGGGCGGCGAGCGCAACCGCCTCCTGCTCGCCAAGATGCTCAAGAAGGGCGGCAACGTCCTCATCCTCGACGAGCCCACGAACGACCTCGACTTGGAGACGCTGCGCGTGCTCGAGGAGGCGCTCGTGAGCTTCCCCGGGTGCGCGATCGTCGTCACGCACGACCGCTACTTCCTCGACCGCGTCGCGACCCACATCCTCGCGTTCGAGGGCGACGGGAAGGTCGTCTACACCGAGGGGACGCACGAGTACTACCGGCAGAAGAAGGAGGAGCGCGACGCCGCCGCCGGCCTCGAACGCTCCCGCGCCGCCAAGCACCGTCGTCTGGCAAGGCCGGGAAGCGCCGGGTAGCCCGACTCGATCCCGTCGACTCGGCCGCTTCGCGACGCCGCTCAGGGCCTCGGCCCTTCGGGCCTCGGCCGCATACCATTGCGCCCCCGACCACTCGACGGAGGCCGTGAGATGCCCGACCGCGCCGCCCATCACGTCCTCGCCGCCTGGACCGAGAGGCTCGAGCCCCTGCGCAAGGAGGCGGCGCTCGCCTCCTGGGCGTCAAACGTCGAGGCGACCCCGCAGAACACGGCGCGCTACCGCAAGGCGCTCGAGGCCCTCGAGCAGGCGAGCGAGGACCCCGAGGGCTTCGCGCGGATCGGGCAGTCGCTGAAGGAGGGGGTCGCCGACGCGCGGCTCGCGCGGGCGCTCGAGGTCCTGCGGCGCGAGCTGCTGCCGTTCCAGGGACCCCGCGAGGCGCGGATGAAGGTCGTCGAGCTGCGGACCCTCGTGAACGAGCGGTACGCCAACGTCCGGGGCCACGTGGCGGGGCGCGCGGTCGGCGACAACGAGATCGCCCAGATCCTGAAGTCGAGCGACGACGTGGCGCTTCGGGAGGAGGCGTGGCGGGCGAGCAAGGAGGTCGGCGCGGCGGTCGCGGACGACGTGCGCGAGCTGGCGCGCCGTCGCAACGAGGTCGCGCGCGCGCTCGGCTTCTCCGACCACTACGCGCTCGCGCTCGACCGCCAGGAGGTGGCG
The DNA here is from genome assembly GCA_035537895.1 of Planctomycetota bacterium. Classification (GTDB taxonomy): domain Bacteria; phylum Planctomycetota; class PLA2; order PLA2; family JAEUHO01; genus DATLLK01. Next base: position 427 of record DATLLK010000126.1, on the reverse strand, counting down.
CCCGCCTGGCTCGACGCCTTCCTCGACCGGATGGACAAGGCGACCGCCGCGCCGTTCGCGGCATACAAGGCCGATCTCGACGGGCGGCTCTCCGGCCGGTTCGGGGTGGCCGTCCCCGCGCTGCGCCCGTGGCACTACGAGGACCCCTTCTTCCAGGAGGCCCCCGAGACCGGGCGCACGTCGTTCGACCGCCTGTTCGCCGGCCGCGCCCTCGTCGGGCTGACGAAGCGCACCTACGACGGGCTCGGGCTCGACATCGGCCCGGCGCTCGAGCGGAGCGACCTGATCCCGCGGGAGCGCAAGTGCCAGCACGCCTTCTGCACCCACATCGACCGCGAGGGCGACGTCCGCGTGCTCTGCAACAACGTGCCCAACGAGCGGTGGATGGGCACGATGCTCCACGAGTTCGGCCACGCGATCTACGACC